>JAYTQD010000258.1:0-1525 GCA_043746935.1 Acidobacteriaceae bacterium
TCGACTTCGAAATTGTCCCAGCCGCCGCCCCCGCCCGGAAAAACCACCGTGCCACCTCCTGTGCCGCCCCTATCTCCGCAAACGTCCCATAACGTAGCGGGTCCAGATTAATCTTGAGCGCTTTCTGATTGGTACTCAGTCTCGGCCGTTCGTCGGTACACACAGCCTCACCTTGGTTCATCACAGTCGCCATACGGGCACACCTTTCCGATCAAGTCCAAACTGTTGCATCGGCACAAGGCCCCCAAGTCTTTAGGGCACCTCTGGCGACTCTTCACCCTGTGGTATGAATGAAACCAGATCGAGCCATGGTCGCTTGCGCGCTTGCACGCGCCTTCCAGACGACAGGCTTCCGCTTCATCCCGCAGGGTATGTTTTCCGGACCTTGTACTCCTGTAACCTGCGCCGCCGAGGGGAGCCGTATCAAAATAGGGGAACATGCCTTTCAAGCCACACTGCCCGGCGCTACTGCTGCTTTTGGCTCTCGTTCCCACTACGTCCACCGCACAACAAAAAATTCCAAGGCACGACAGCCCAGCGAATGCACCCCGTGTACCCCGTACAACCGCATCCCCTCGCAAGCATCCTTCACAATCCTTGCTGCTCAATTCCAGTGAAGGATTGTCCGTAGTCGGCGCAGCCCTCGAGTCACGTGGACGCGCCCGCTCCAAGCCCGATTGTTCCCATCTCGTGCACACCCTCTACGAGCGCGCTGGCTTCCCCTATTCCTATGTAAGTTCCTCGGACCTCTACCTCGGAGTCCAGCAATTCCGCCACGTCCTGCACCCCCAACCCGGCGATCTGGTGGCCTGGCCAGGACATGTTGGGATTGTGGTGAATCCGTCTCAGAACACCTTTTACAGTTCCCTGGGTTCCGGACTTGGCGTCGAGTCTTATGCCGCGCCGTACTGGAAAGAGCGCGGCGCGCATCGCTTCTATCGCTACAAGAAAGCCCCTGCAAGGGCGCGATCCCTGAACTCGCAAGGTGGGAGCCGTTGACCCGTAACCAGATTATGCGGGCAAGGCTATCGGCCCGTGCGCTTCGACAAAGATCCCCGCAATCCTTCCGGCTACTCGGTCCCTCTTTTGTCGATGGAGGCAGGGGAGCCCTCGCGCGTACGGTCTCGGGGTGAAAAAATGTTCCACGTGGAACATTTTAAGTCGTTGTTTTTGTGGAACTTGCAAATCGACGAATTCTTGCGAAGGAGCGGGAAGGCAAGGTTTTGCACATTTTGAGCGGCATTTGTGTGCATTGAGTTGCACTTCCGGAAAACCTTGGCTTGAGGGGCTGTCATACACGTACAGGTTGATGTACGGCCGCTACGCATGTTGGCTAGCCTTCCCGCTGCCTACCCCAACGCCGTCAAATCCCCAAAATGCCGCGGCTGCAACACCTCAAACCCCTTCTGCGGAACCTTTCGATACTTCCACACCGTCTCCGTCAGCGCCGATGCGTTCTCGCACCAGTTCTCCGCCGCCGCATCCTTCTGCGAAACTTCCGAAGACTCCATACCCTTCGTCTCAA
>JAYTQD010000259.1:0-11056 GCA_043746935.1 Acidobacteriaceae bacterium
TACGACCTTAAGCCGGGATGGCGGAACTGGCAGACGCAGCGGACTCAAAATCCGCCGGGCTCCGGCCCTTGGGGGTTCGACCCCCCCTCCCGGCACCAAGCCTCAAACCCACCTCGGATGCTGCGTTCCGCAGTATTGATCAGACCAGAATTCAATCAGAAAATAAGATCGGAAATAGGCGTGGGACCGAGGTATAACCGGATACAGGCGCACCCACCGTAAAGCGATCCGATCCAGCATTTTTGGTAGAGCTTCTTGTAACTCGGAGGGCTGAGAAAACAACCGCAGCTCTAACCAAGGCAGGGACGCTTTCCTGGCAACTTACGGCGATTCGGTGGTAACCATCACTGCTGCCAAACGGATTCTGTTTCTGGTTCGTTCATGAATCGTGTTTCGCAGTTCACTTTGCCGAGTACCAGTTGTACATCGCTGATGTAGCGCTCGCGGAATGCCCCTTCGCAATATGCCAAATAATAGTCCCACATGCGGACGAAGCGTTCTTCGAACCCCTGTCGCCGCACGTCGTCGAGGTGCTCCAGAAAGCGAGCACGCCATTCCTTCAATGTCAGAGCGTAATGGATCCCGATATCTTCCATGTGGAACATCTGCATGCGGGTTGCCCTGGCCATCGAGCGTTGGATTTCCACGACAGAAGCCAGCTCCGCCCCGGGGAAGATGTGTTTCTTGATCCAGTCGCTCTGCTTCCGGTATTGTTGAAATTTGGATTCCAGAATAGTGATGGTCTGGAGCAACATCCTTCCGTCCGGCTTGAGCAGGCGGTCACAGGCTCCAAAATAATCGTCGTAGTGGTCGTAACCGACGGCTTCGAACATTTCAATGCTGACGATCTTGTCGTACTGCCCCGTCAAATTTCGGTAATCCTCGAACAACAACCGGATGTGATCGCCGGCGGGAATTCGAGAGAATAATTCATGCGCAGAGTCGTGCTGCCGCTGACTGATCGTGGTGGTGGTCACACGGCATCCGTAAGTCTCAGCTACGTAAGCAGCAAAGCCACCCCAGCCTGTTCCAATTTCCAGTATGTGATCCTGCGGTTGGAGCTGAAGCTTGTGGCAGATGCGCCGAAACTTGCGCAGTTGGGCCTCCTCCAGAGAATCCTCGCTGCTCTCGTAGTAAGCGCTGGAGTAAGTCAGATTGCGATCGAGGAAAAGGCGGTAAAAGTCATTTCCGAGATCATAGTGGTACGCGATGTTCCGTCGACTGCCTGATCGGGTGTTCCCGTTGCGAAAATGTTGAAACAAGTCGACGATTCTGCGAAAAGCGGTGAAGAGACGGTTGCTGCCCTCCAGGTGAGTCAGGTTCCGTACCGCCAACCGTACTACCGCGACCAAATCGGGCGTTGACCAATCGCCGTCCATATAAGCTTCACCGATGCCGATATCCCCCGCCAATAACGCATGCCGGAAAAAGCGGTCGTTGTGAACGGCGATCACAGCGTGCAACGTATCCTTTCCCTGGTTCGACCGTGGCTCGCCAAAATGGTAAGTGGCTTCGGGACAGACCAACTCCAGGCATCCCACCTGAAGACCTGCCAGTGTTTTCAAGAATATTCTCTTCGCTGCATTCACGCCTATTCCACCCGCCATGACGCCCCCAAGTGCTTTGCAGTTGTTTTTTGGAAACGGTTCGCGCCTGGATGCGCAATGATTGGCACTTTTTTGAGTAGCAGCCGTAGTGCTTGCCAGTGGATCGCTGCAATCACTTTCGCGGTGACCCAGGGGAAACGCAGGAGGGCAGCATGCAGTTCGCTGCGCGACCACTCCCTGCGTTCCAGTTTCAGCGTGGAGTCAAAAATTTCCCTTCCATCCTCGTGACTCACGCATTGTGTGACGAGCCGTTCGTTAGGCGATGTGAACGTCCAATCATATTCGTGGCCCAGTTTCATGAATGGCGAAACGTGGAATGTCTTCGGGAAGCGATACCGTTTATTCTCACCGGCTGGACGCTCAATGTCGGGAGTAAGCCAGTAGTTCTCCGTCTCGCCAAATGTGTTCTTGACTTCGGCGAGAATCATACTCATCTTGTCCTCGCGGTCGTAGCAGTAGAAGAACGACACCGGATTGAAGTTGTATCCCAGGTAGCGTAGATGTGTAAGCAGAAAAATGTTTCCTTCGGGAATCACAACATTTTTTTCCCGCGCAGCCTGAGTAATTCGCTGGCGGATTGGCTTGGCAGGATCTCCAAAGTGGTCCCGTTCCTGGTAGGAGACCCAGTTCCTCCGGTTGTACCCCGCCAGAGGCGACACCTTCAATAGCTCGGGAAGGCGATCAATGTCGAGGAAGACCATGAAGAGCGGGTAGGTGAACTCGTGCGCGGCAGGAAAAAACCTGCGATGGCGTAAGGTTCCGGTATAGATTCCTGATTCCATCAGGCCGCCGCTTTCCAGGGAACACCCAGTTTCTCGGCTACTCGGATCGCTGAATTCAGACCGTCTTCGTGAAACCCGTAAAACCAGTACGCGCCGCAGAAATGCGTCCGGTTCTTTCCGCTAATCTCTGGCCAGCGCGCTTGGGAACGCACCGCTTCCATGGTGTAGAGAGGGTGGAAGTAGGTCATCTCGCGCAGTATTTTGCTTTCGTCGACCGACTCTGCGTGGTTCAGCGTAACACAGTAGTCCTCGCGTGTCGGTAAGGCCTGTAGACGATTCATGTGATAGGTCAGCGTAGCGGCCCGATGACCGGTACCGAGGTGATAGTTCCAGGAAGCTCGCGCCTCAGCTTTATATGGCAACAACCGCGAATCGGTGTGCAAAACGGTTTCGTTTCGGCTGGTGCGGAATCCGTTTAAGACTTGCCGCTCTAACGGCGTCGCGTCTTTCAGCAACTGCATTGTTTGCGGCGCGTGGCAGGCAAAGACGACTTCTTCAAAACATTCCGGGGGACGATCTTCGAATCCAAGCTGGACCCCGGTGTGAGTACGGGTTACCGCGTTAATTCTTGCTCGTAACCGGACCCGCTCTCGATAAGGCTCTGTGAGCGGCGGGATGTACGCGCTGCTCCCGCCTTGCAGCACGAACCACTGTGCTTGCGTCGTCAATCCCAGGAAGCCGTGATTCTCGAAAAATCGAATCAAGGTGAAGGCGGGAAAGTCTTCGATCTCCTCCAGCGAAGTCGACCAGACGGACGCCGCCATCGGGTACAAGTAGTAGCGCGTGAAATCTCCCTGAAAACGATGGGCCAGCAAGTAGTCCCGTAAAGTGATTTCCGCATTGGCCGGATCCTGGAGCAGTCTGCGGGCCTCGCGATTGAAGCGCACGATTTCCGCCAAGAAGCGGTAGTGCCCGAGGCGATACCAGCTATTCGGTCCGGCGAAAAGGCCGCGCAGCCCACGACTGCTGTATTCAAATCCGGTCTGGCTGCAGGACACGCCAAACGACATGTCACTTGCCTGCCGCGCAATCCCCATCTGAGTCAACAGCCGTACCAGGTTCGGATAGGTGCGGTCATTGTGGACGACGAACCCTGTATCAATGGGGAGCGCTCCGCAACTGGTGTCGATTAAGTGCGTGTGCGTGTGGCCACCGAGCCGGTCCTCTTTCTCGAACAGCCAAACTTCATGCTTTTGGCTCAGCAAGTAAGCCGCCGCCATTCCGGAAATCCCCGCGCCAATCACTGCGATTCGGCTCATCGCAATCTACCTTCCCCAAGAGTCGGGCGAATTTCTCGCAGATCTTTGGCGATGCCCAGGCGACTCAAGAGCTTCAGCCCATAAAAAGTGACGTCCAGCTCCCACCAGCGGATTCCTTGCCGACACGCATACATGAACTGATGGTGATTGTTGTGCCAGCCTTCCCCCAACGTAATCATCGCCAGCACAAAATTGTTGCGGCTATCGTCAGCGGTGTTAAAGCGGCGCGATCCCCACAGGTGCGCCAGAGAGTTTATGGTGAAGGTTGCGTGAAACAACAAAACCGTCGAGACGACGAATCCCCAGACGAAAGCCCCCGGCCCGCCAGCCAGCAACAACAGACCTCCCAACACTGCTGGTGGAACCAGATAGTGCTGGTCTAACCAGAACAACTCCGGATACTTGCTGAAATCCCGAATCAATCCAACGTCATATTCATCGTAGTCATTGGACAAGATCCAGCCAACGTGGGCCCACCAGAAACCGCGCCGTCCCGGCGAATGAACGTCCAGCTCTCCATCCGCGTGCTGATGATGCAAGCGATGATGAGCCGCCCACCACAAAACCCCCTTCTGTCCCGAAGTCTCCGCCAGAAACGCCAGCATGAATTGCCAGACCCGCGACAATTTGTAGGTACGGTGACTGAAATAGCGGTGATATCCCGCGGTAATACCAAACATGCGTATCGCATACATGGCCAGCATGAGGGTTACCCAGGACCACCGGAACGGGAGAAGCAATACAGCGGCGCACCCGGCATGCACCGCCAGGAAAGGGACCACCGTGCCGAAACTGTAGTTGCGTGACGTAATCACAAGATGTCGTTGGGTAGCCGACTCGGTCGGCGACCTGCTCTAACCAAGTACGCTGCAAGACGGATAGCGGATTGCTTCCATTTTGTTGTACAACTTCCATTCAAATCTTGTCAATGCTTTGTCCACTACAAATAATTGACATAACCAAATGCGAATGCTAGGCTTTGCCAACGATGCGGGCATCCTATCCCATCAGCGCTACGGCCAAACTCACCGGAATCCCAATCGATACTTTACGGGCTTGGGAGCGTCGCTACGCGACCGTAATTCCAAGACGCGCCGCGCGCGGACGACTCTACTCCGAGGAACAAATTCAGAGGCTGATGTTATTACGGCGCGCGGTGGAACAGGGACATGCCATCGGACAAGTCGCCAAATTGGGGAATCGGCAACTCAGTGGACTTCTTGAGCAGGGTGAGTCTTTAAAAGAAGAAAGAACTGCAAGAACAAAAGACTCGCAAGAAGATTTGCTGCCCGTTTTTCGCGCGCTGGACCGATTCGACTACGCCGCAGCCAATCGCGAGATTAATCGGTTGGCTGTAACCATGGCCAATCCTCGAGACTTCGTTCATCAAGCCGCGCTTCCTCTCATGCGGACGATTGGGCGACGCTGCCACGAAGGAAAGAGCAGCATCGCTCAGGAACACATGTTGACTAATCTCCTCAGCGCCCTGCTCGCGTCCCTGGTACGAACCTACTCCCCGTCAAAACCACCCGCGCGTGTCCTGCTGGCGACGCCCTCGAATGAACGCCACGCTTTCCCTACCCTGGTTGCCGCCATGCTGACGGCCGTGGCAGGCCTGGGCGTAATTTACTTAGGAACAGAATTGCCGTCGGCGGACATTGTTCTGGCTACGAGAAGAAGCGACGCCCACGCGGTAGTGCTAAGCATTTCCTCTCTGCCCGGCCCTGAGACCGTGCAGGATCTGGCGTATATTTCTCGCAAGGTTTCCCGCTCAACAGCGCTTTGGCTGGGTGGAGCGCCACAACTAGGTCTGGACCAAGCTACGGAAGGATCCCGATGGATGGTTTTGCACGACTTCGCCGCTCTCGAGCATCAGTTGACCGCGCTCGGCGGACGATTCTAGCGAGGGCACGGCAATCCGCGATTCCGTGCTCACCGTACTTACCGGTGAGACGAAAAGGCTGAATTATGAGAATGTTCTTGAAAATCCTCTTCGCAGCCATTTCCCTTTGGATGGTGGGCATGACTTCTTACGTCAGCCTGCATAAGTCTTTGCTGCGGGCGGGGTCAGAGTTTAGTTGGGCAAGCAGTCCCTGGGCCGTCGCTACGCTCTTCGACGCCTACTTTGGCTTTGTGACGTTCTTTGTCTGGGTTTGCTTGAAAGAGCGCACTTGGCTGACGAAGGTAATTTGGTTCGTCCTCATCATGGGATTGGGAAACATTGCCATGTCCGCTTACGTTCTCGTTCAGCTTTTCCGATTGAAGTCCAATGAACCACTTTCCAACTTGATGCTCAAGATTGCGCCATGAATCAGGGTTTCTTCTATCGCCGTTTCATTGCGCCCATCATTGCTCTTCTTACGCAGGGGATTACCCCGGAGAAAATCGCCCTGAGCCTTGCTGTCGGACTCGTGCTCGGCATTTTTCCCTTGTTGGGTTCGACAACTTTGCTGTGTACTCTAGCGGCGTTGATCTTCCACCTCAACCTTCCCGCCATCCAGTTGGTCAACTATTTGGTCTATCCATTGCAACTCTTCTTTCTTGTACCGTTCATCCGTATGGGAGAGATGCTATTTCGAGCGGTTCCTTTGAGGCTGTCTCTGGCGCAGATGCTGGCCATCGCACGCGCCGATTTACCGCATGCGGTCTCGATTCTTTGGTTGGCCGGCGTACACGCCATGTCAGCTTGGTTGCTAGTCGGTCCGCCGGCGATCCTTTTTCTCTACTTTCTGTTGGCCCGAGCGTTGCGCCATATCGCCGGATCAGCCGGATTGCGGAACCATAGCGCCGAGGTTAGCTGAGACCATGCTTTCAGCAGCACTCCATCTAATTCTGCCTGGTGCCGCACTGGTGGCCTCCATGATGTTCTTGTTATGGCTGATCCACCTCCGAATCCATAACGCGAGTATCGTCGATCCCGGTTGGGCCTTCGCGGTTCCGCTCCTGGCAATTACCTATGCTGTATTGGGGCCCGGTTATGTTTGGCGCAGGTGGCTCCTGGCGGGAACGGCGGTACTCTGGGGCACACGCCTGGGAATGCATTTGCTGCTGAGAATCCTCGGGCAACCGGAAGAAGGCCGCTATCAGGAACTGCGGCGGCAATGGAAAGATCGTCTAGCTCTCAAGTTTCTGGCCTTTTTTGAACTTCAAGCAGTGTTGGACATCGTTCTGTCGCTCCCTTTCCTGCTGGCCGCGCTGAACACCAAACCCGCGCTGTCGGCGATGGAGTATGCAGGGCTTGCGCTCTGGCTGGTGGCGTTCGTCGGCGAAACTGTGGCCGACGCTCAACTGGCAGCGTTTAAGCGCGATTCGACTTCTCACGGACAAGTGTGCCAGCGCGGGCTATGGAACTATTCCCGGCATCCCAACTACTTCTTCGAATGGCTGATCTGGGTGGCCTGGGCCTTACTAGCCCTGGCTTCACCGTCCGGATGGATTGCCCTGCTCTGCCCACTGCTGATGTTTTATTTTCTTTTCCGGGTGACCGGTATTCCCGCTACCGAAGCTCAAGCTTTGCGCACCAAGGGCGAGGCCTACCGCCACTATCAGCAAACCACTAGCGCCTTTGTTCCATGGTTTCGCAAGGAGGCGCGATCCTCACACTCCTGAGGGACTATGACAACTGCCTCCCAACTCGATGATCGTCACGCCGCCCACCCACTCCCTTGGTCACTGAATCTGTTGGAGCGAAACCTCCTGCCGGACTACTTGGTTCGTATCGGCATTCGCCGTCTCCTGGCCGAGCGTTTGCGGGAGGAAGACAAAGGCTCGCCAGAACTTCAACAAGCCCACTTGATGCAGCTCGTCCAACAACTCAAGCTGGGGCCGATCGCGATTGAAACCGAAGCCGCCAATGCGCAGCACTATGAAGTACCAGCCCGTTTCTTTGAGTTGGCGTTAGGCAAACACAAGAAGTACAGCTCAGCACTCTGGCTGGAAGGCGTGTTCACGCTGGATCAAGCAGAAGAAGCCATGTTGGCCCTGACTTGCGAGCGCGCTGGTCTGGCAGATGGACAACGCATCCTGGAATTGGGATGCGGCTGGGGTTCGCTCTCTCTTTACATTGCCCAGCGCTTCCCGCAAAACGATCTTGTCAGTGTTTCCAATTCCGCTTCGCAGAAGGAGTTCATTGATGCCCAAGCATCTGCGCGCGGTCTGCACAATCTGCGCGTCATCACCGCGGACATGAATGTCTTGGAAGCCCCGGGCAAATTCGACCGCGTCATCTCAGTAGAGATGTTTGAGCACATGCGCAACTACGAAGTGCTGCTCTCACGCGTTGCGTCCTGGATGCGGCCGGAAGCCAAACTCTTCGTTCACATCTTCAGTCACTCGCGCTTCACCTATCCCTTCGAGGTTCGAGGCGACAGCGACTGGATGGCGCAGCATTTTTTCACCGGCGGGATGATGCCGAGCGACGACCTGTTGCTGTACTTCCAACGCGACTTACGAGTGCAGGAGCATTGGCAGATCAGCGGAGTTCACTACCAAAAGACAGCCGAAGCATGGCTGCGGAATATGGATGTTCACCGCGAAGAGATCCTCGACCTTTTCGTGCACAGTTACGCCGACGGACGTTCCGATGCCGCAGCCAGATCGCAAACATTGAGGTGGTTCGTCCGTTGGCGCGTATTTTTCATGGCCTGTGCAGAGCTTTGGGGATACCGCCAAGGCCGGGAATGGATTGTTTCTCACTATCTGTTCGTCAAGTAAGGGTTGGGAATAAATCAGGACCACCTATCGAAAACGGACGGAGTCAGCACCTGTGTCGAAGCGAGAAACGATGATCCAACATCACACGCCGTTGCGTTGAGACACTCTTGCTCACGGAAACCGGGGCTACTGCCGGGGCGCGAAGTAGCCTTTGCGCGCGCGCAGCGATAGGTCTTTCTTCAAGGCGCTGATTTCGATGGTGCGGTAGCGGCCATCGGCATCAAACTGCGCGGGCTTGTAGCTGACGATGTATTGGCTGCGCAGTTCGTCCTGGATGGCGGCAAAAGAGTGCGAGACGTCTTTGTCCTTGAGCGGGAAGAAAGCGCGGCCGCCGGTGGCCTCGGCTAACTGGCGCAGCACGCGGTCGCCGCGCTGCACTGTTGAGGCGTCGTCGGTGGAGATGGTGTAAAGAATCACTTCGGCGCGCTGCGCCATTTCAATGGCGGCCTCGCGGCTCACATCGCTCTGGTTATCGTCACCGTCAGAGAGGACGATGAGGGCGTGGCGGACGGGGTGGTCGCTGCCCGAGTTCATGAGCTTATCTTTGCAGGCGCGATAGATGGCATCGTAGAGTGCTGTTCCTCCACCGGAACGAAGGCGGTGAACGCCTTGTGAAAGCATGGCCATGTTGTCGGTGAAGTCCTGCGTCATTTGCCAGTGGCTGTTAAAACCAGCAACGAAGGCCTGGTCGGAACCGCGGCGCAGAGTGCGGCTGAGAAAATCAATGGCGGAAGCTTGCTCGAAGGCGAAGCGGCTGCGAACCGAGCCGCTGACATCCACGAGCAGACCTACTTGCAGCGGGAGGTCGGTCTCGCGGCGGAAATTCAGCACCGCCTGCGGAGACTTGTGGTCATCCAGAATTGTTAGATCGCTTTGTTCCAGTGTCTTAACGAAGTGGCCGTGCTTGTCGGTGGCGGTGAAGAGAAGGTGAACCTCCTCCACGCGCTTCTTGATGGTGAAGGCGGGATCATCCGATGGGCCGGCTTCGGCGACTTCTGTGCCGGAAACGGCAACGGCGCGGACTACTGCGGCGCTCGAGAACACCGGCGTGGCGGACGCCGCCTGCTGGGGCGACATTTGCCCCCATGCCGTGGCGGCCAGAATCAACGTTGCTAAAAACCGTATCCCCATTGCGTACATCGTTCCCTTGGAGTCCAAAATTTGCACGTTTCCGCACGTTTTTCAGCGCCTTCCCGTTTAGATGCACGTGAAAGGCCCAAAGCCGGGTGAAGTTGCCATCCCGGTTCTCAAGAGAGTATTGGGCGCAGCCACCCGCGCCAAGTTACTGAAGGAGCACGCTCTTCTGATTTGGCGGAAAGTGCTGGAATTACAGGGCTTACGGGCGTGGCGCGCCAGTGAACCGCTACCTTCGATTCTCGCATCGTTGTGGGGTGGATCGGGGGTCTCGGAAGTACATGGTTGGAATTTTTATTTGCGCGTGGGGTGGTTGCGGTAGATGATCAGCGGTTGTGTTGCGGTTATCCATTCTGGAGGGGTTTATGCGGAGACTTGGGCTTTTGCTGGTGTTGACGTTGTCGGTGCCGGGGTGGGCGGCGAATCGGGAGGTAGACCGGGTGAAGGAATCGGGGGTGGTGTTGAAGGAAATTTTAGGGATGCCCGATAACATTCCGGCGGAGTTGTTGAAAAAAGCGCGCTGCGTTTTGGTGCTGCCGTCGGTGAAGAAATTGGCGATTGGGATTGGCGGAAGCTATGGGCGCGGGGTGATGACGTGCCGCGGCGGGGAGAAGTTTACGGGCGGGTGGTCGGCTCCGGCGATGTATGCCTTGGAAGGCGCGAATATTGGATTCCAATTGGGCGGCCAGGCGACGGATTTCTTGATTCTGGTAATGAACGACCGTGGGGTGAATTCGCTCTTGGGGAGCAAGGTGAAACTGGGGGCGGATGCGGCCGCGGCGGCAGGTCCAGTGGGTCGGGATGTGGCGGCCGCGACCGACTTGGTCATGCGAGCGGAGATGCTTTCGTATTCGCGGTCGCGCGGTTTGTTTGCTGGGATTTCGCTGGAGGGATCGACGTTGCGTCCGGATGGGAGCGCTACGGAGAAATTGTATGGGCGGAAGTTGAGCGCCAAGGAAATTCTGCGCGAGGGCAAAGCCGGGATGCCGGGGTCGGCGGGGATTTTGATTTCAGCGTTGAACAGCGCGACGGGCGGCAGAGTCGCGCGGAAAAAGAACAAATAGCATGAGAGAAGTTGTGCGCTGTGGATGGGCCAAGAATGAGTTGGCGATTCAGTATCACGATCAAGAGTGGGGCGTGCCGGTGCATGATGACTGGACGTTTTTCGAGTTTCTAATACTGGAAGGCGCGCAGGCTGGGTTGAGTTGGGACACGATTCTGCGGAAGCGAGAGAATTATCGGAAGGCGTTCGCGGGGTTTGAACCTGCGAAGGTGGCGCGGTTCGATCAGAAGAAGCAGGCGAAGTTGTTGCTGGATCCGGGGATTGTTCGGAACCGCTTGAAGGTGGCGTCCAGCGTCGAGAATGCGCGGGCGTTCTTGCAGGTGCAGAAGGAGTTCGGGAGTTTTGCTGCTTATATTTGGCGGTTTGTGGATGGCAAGCCGAAGGTGAATCCGGGGACGGCTGTTCCGGCCAGCACCGAAGAATCGGATGCCATGAGTAAGGATTTGAAGAAGCGCGGATTCCGGTTTGTGGGTTCAACGATTTGCTATGCCTTCATGC
>JAYTQD010000260.1:0-1517 GCA_043746935.1 Acidobacteriaceae bacterium
CTCTTCAAACATCGTCCGGAAGCTGATGATAGAAGCGTAGGTGGCGATGAGAGTTCCAGCGGGAATCACGAAGCTGTACCAACGGCCCCAGGCGGTAAATGCGTAGTAGACAAAGGCCGTGAACGCGGCCAACGCAATCACCACCGTGAGCGTGGCGTAGAGTGGACGCAGCCGATGGCACAAATATCCGATGCCTAGTCCAAAGAACAAAATGAACCCGAGATCAATCCCCTCTTCGCGAATGCCGCGCGTAAGGAATGTTCGGGCCGGTTCGCCGTAGTGCAGCAGGTTGTCGATGATGTTGGCGTGGACTTCCACTCCCATGTAAGACGCGCCATTGCTTTGAAATGGCGTATTTCGCAGGTCGCCGATGCCTTGCGCTGTCGCTCCCAGCAGAACAATTTTGTCGTGGAAGATGTCGGCGGTTGCGCTCCCGTCTTTTGCAGTTCCGTCCAGGACGCTCGCCATGGAAACGTGCTGATAGGTTCCGTAAGGGCCGACGTAGTTGATGAGAACCGTGCCGTCGCGGCCAGGATGTAATTCTCGTTTCCCAAACTGAATGCGCTCGATGCCGTTCTCCGCAATGTAGACGACGATGTCCTGGTCGGCAATTTGCTCGTATTGCCTGACGGTCTCCAGAGCGAGTGGAGGGAAGAAATCCTGGTCACGATAGCGTTCGATGAGCGTGGCATGACGCAGCGTGCCATCGGCGTCGGAACGGATGTCGAGGAAGCCGTAAGACGCGGCGGCCTCGGCGAGCTTCGCGATATTTGCCTCCACGCCGAATCCAACTGTTCCGTTTTCTTGCCATGCTTTGTTCAGGTCAAAAGCTTTGCCGTTTTTTTTCACCGGCAGAATTTGAGGAAAGGCTTTTCCCCAGACGATGTTGTAATAATCGTCTTGCAGCTTGGGGTCAGCGAGCTGGGCGCGTTGGGCGTCAAGGAAGACGTGGCCGAGAACTACGTTACCAGCTTGCTTGAGCACAGCGGCGAACTGCGCGTCCTGATCCGCTTCGGTACGAAGGCGGGCAATTTTCTTCAAAAGTTCCGGATTGGCGCTTTTGCCGCCTTGTTTGAGATCGCGCTCCAGAGCATCCAGTGCGGTCAAAGCGGAGTTATTCGCTACCGTGGGAAACGTGGCGTCAAAGGCAACCACACGCGCACCGTCGGCATGCAGGCGTTCCACGAGTTGCGCGTAGGCAAGGCGAGGAATTGGAAAAGAACCGAGCTTCTGCAGCGTGGCATCGTCAATATCGACAATGACAATGCGATCATCGTGCCCACGCTCGCCGCGAAAGGCAAAGCGGAAATCGAGCGATTTAAGTTCGATGTTTTGCAGAAAGGCAAATCCGGCACGGGTGTTGCCACCGATGCCGGAATATGCGAAGAGAAGAACCGCCGAAGCGGTGATGACCAGCGCCAGAGCGAAATCCAGCAGTCGGACCGGAAGCCGGGGAAAGCGAAACTTGCGGGCGGGTTTGCTCTGCGCGTCTCTATTCATGCGAAGCAAACCCGCCC
>JAYTQD010000261.1:0-1511 GCA_043746935.1 Acidobacteriaceae bacterium
AATCAATTTATTGAGAAATAAATTTATCTCTGACTCAATTGTTGTGCAAACTAGAACAGCCCCGCATTGTGATAATTTTACTCTGACCCCAATTTTCGCAGATGGCAGCGGCATCGTTGGCATCGTTCTTTCCGCCTTTGCCTTGCAGCCGGTAAGGGGCCACCAGATGGGCCGGGATGATGCGGGCATCCAGGCCCAACCCCACCAGCTTGCGGGCCCAGTGGTGGGCACTGGAGCTGGCTTCCATGGCCACCAAACAACCGGCTGATAGCTGAGCACACCAAATGACGAATTTATCGCGTGGCAGGGCTCTGTTGGTGACCAGCTTGCCGCTGGTATCGACGGCGTGGACCTGGATGACGCGTTTTGCCAGATCGGCACCAACTCGTGTAATCTTGGCTCTAAGGACTTCTCCTTTTAAAGGTTTCAGATTGAATGCAACAACCCAATCTTGGCACTTGATGCCGTTACCTGGAAGTGGGAAGTCCCTTCGTATTCCGTTAGGTCTCGCCTTGCCGGGCATTGAGCATGCGGACATAGTGCATTCCGAAGAACGCGGCGCAGAGCAGGTCGGCCGCTTGCGGCCGCGATAGAGCGCGAGCAAGGATGCCTTGATGCGCAAGTTCATTTCGAGCCTCACGCAAAGCATTGAGAAGCCCTCGAATGTGGTCTGGAAGGGCCGGCCAACCCTTCAGTCTCGCTATGACCGGCAACAGGACGTTGAGCTGATGGCTATATGTGGCACCGTTCTCAAGGAACGATTCCACTCTTGCGGCCCCAACGAACTTTTGGAGAAAGCCCGTTAGGAAGCGGTTCAGGACCGACTCAACCGCAACGTTGGCAGGAATGACCATTGGTGAGTAGAGATCGGTCGTAAAGAATTCGAACGCACTGACAAGGTTTTCGAACGATTCGTCGTCTCTGGAAGACTCGATCCACGAGAGCATAGTCGCCACTTTCGTCGGTGACGTCGGCTCGTCGCCAAACGGAACGGGATACAGAGTCACTTCGCCGCGCGGGTACCGGCGTGTCGGCACATTTCCGTGGAGTTCGTTTGGGAACAGACCACCTGCACCTTGCGGCGTGTAGTTGATGTAGAGGACCTTCGCGTTTGGCGGGAGCCCTAGGTCAGCTAGCCGGTAGGTCAGTCGTTCTCCCGGTTGCAGCGTCAACTCGAACAGAATTGTCTTGCTTCCGACTAGCTCGAAAGCCTGGTTACCCATGAAGTTGTCTTCGATCGCTAAGCTAACTACACGCCACCAGTCCACGGTTTGGCGGCAGTTCGAACAGGCCATCGCTTGCCCACCGAAGTATTCGTCGATTCTTTCCGCTGTAGGCGCGATGCTCCAGTTGCAAGCGGGGCAACGAAGCCAAGGATCGATTGCACGCGGGGCGCTCATAGTCGAATGCGGGACCTAACGAATAGCGTTTATCTGCCGCGCGACGATGTTTGCAAAAGGCGATGGACTCATACGCGGCAGATAAACCTTGTTGGACTGAACCGTCGCCCT
>JAYTQD010000262.1:0-10973 GCA_043746935.1 Acidobacteriaceae bacterium
GGCTCAGGCCCAGCTCCAGCGCACGTTCCACAACCCGATTCATCAAAAAACCTTCCACCCCGCGCCCTAACACACGGCAGCTCATCAACCAATCCCGAATTGCCAATTCGTCTGTCAACGCTTCCACAATCACCACCGCAATCAACCCGTGATCGCTCAACCGGTCCGCCAACTTCGCATAGAGAGGCAGCCAGTCAGAGTCCTCCATTAAGCCTTTACACTCAATTTCCGACAAACGCCGCGTCGTCAGATTGAACTGATTACTTCTCTGCATCAACTGCGAAATCCGGGGCAGATGAAACGCATCAAATCGTGCCACCGTAATCCGCATCTCCAGCGACTGCAAAAACTCTTCCACCGATGCGAACCCCGCCTGCTCCTCCCGCCGCCCCGCTTCCGCCCGATACATTTCCGTCCGCTTGGCATCTTCCGCGGAAAAGGACGTCGTCTCAAACAAATTTAATTCCGAAATCGCGCGTACGTAGTCCGCCGGATCTTCCGGCAGCTCCGGCACCACCACTCCCGGTACTAACTCGCGCACCAGATTCCGTTCAAATGGATTGTCATCCAGAAACACCATCGAATCGAATCCGATGTTCAGCGTCTCCCGGATCTGCCGGATATTCACAGCCTTGTCGTTCCAGTTCGCTACAAACACGGCAAAATCGTCCCGCCGCAACACCATCTCCGGATGCTTCTCAAACGGCAGCAGCGCGTTCGCCATCTCATTCTTGCTGCATACCGCCAGCACAATCCCACGCTGTTTCAACGCCCGCAGATACAATTGCATCCGGTAGAACGCCTCACCCTCTCCATGAGCGCTGATCTGGATGCCATCCAGCCCGTCATCCCCAATCACCCCGCCCCACATTGTGTTATCCAGATCCACGACCACGCATTTCATCACGCGTCCCAGGCTGGCCGTAATAATCTCCACCAGATTGTTCGCCACGTAGGGCAAACAATCCAGAGCACAAAAATACTTGACGCTATCCCAAAATCGCTCCTCGAACCACTGCCGCCGCCCCAGCCACGACGCCACACCCTCTATATCACTTATCAGCACACTTCCACGCGACCGCGCATTCTCCGTAATCCGCGTGTTCAGCGCCGCAACTGTCGCATACAGCGATTCCGGCACTTTCAAATCAAAGTTGCCAAAGAATCGTTCGTAAGGCAGAACAAAATTACTCTGGATAATCGTTGCAGGAATGTTCGCCTGAATGGCTCCCCAAATGCGTGCCATTTGCTCCGCTGTCCGCTCAACAAACGAAGCCGCATCCGTCTCAGGTCGCAGAAATCTAGCCCGCAGTGCTTGCACGCTATTCAACAGCACCACAACCTGCGGCTGAAATTGATACAACCCAGAGTTACGGTCATACACTTCCAACTCGATCCCGTCGAAAGATCCCTCGTAGATATCCGCATCGACGCCCTGCCGCGCAAACAACGTTCGCAGAATCGGCACAAAGCGCTGAGTCGCCGCATCGGACAACAGCGCCACTTTGATTTTCTGCGTAGCTCCCGACAAGTCCAGTCGCCGGCTGGCCGCCAGCAACGCGCCGTAGTCGAGATTATGTTCTTCAGTGGACATGGTGATCACGACACGAGCGCCGACTCACTCACTGCCTTGCGTTATTCTTCACAGCTTCCTGATGCGCCTTCCGCCGCGCCCAGTAGGTAGACACTCTCCACCAAAAACCAGGATTCTTTGGACACTCGTGCTCCTGGAGCACCAGCGCTGGCTGCGGCTCCGCGTTGAAATCGAAGCTATCCAACATATCGTTGGCTCGTGTGTCGTCCTCCGTCAGCGCCGCTAGATGAAATCTGCGCTCGGCAAACTTCAAGAACGACGAAAAATCATACTGCGTATGGCTGACATAGCCTTTCCGCGCATACGGAGAAAGAATCAGCAACGGCACCCGCGGCCCCAGGCTGTAGGGCCCCAACGATGGCGGTGGAACGTGATCGTAAAATCCCCCAAAATCATCCCACGTCAGAAAAACGACCGTGGAATTCCAGTCCGGCCCCTGCATCACGGCATTGAGTTGCTTCACCGTCCAGTTCTCGCCCTTGCATGTGCTCAGCGGTGGATGTTCGTTCGCCACGCCCGTAATCAGCCAGCTCACCGCGGGCAAGCGTCCGTTCTGTGCATCGCTCACGAACTGCGAGTCGGGCACCACCCGTTCCTCCCACAGCGGAGAGTTCCGAATATGTCGAATGGCATCCAGTGTCGAAAACTGGTACCCATACTGTCCCTTCGACGGCGCGTAGTATTTCCACGATACGTGTGCTGTCTCTAACGAATCCGCCAGGGTTTGAAAATCAAAGCAAGGCGGTTCCGTCGTGATCTTTCCATCTTTCTGTACCACCGCCACTGTCTGATCGTCATCGGAATCACAACCCCAGTTTCCTCGACTGGCATGAGGGTCATCAATCACCCCTCCCGACTGCGCCGCCACCGTAAACAGGTGATTCGGAAAGCTCGGCCCCGCCAAGGAGGAAAACATTCGGTCCGCCAGCACAAAATTCCGCGCATACGCAAAATAGTTCGGAATATCGGATTCGAGAAATTGCGTGTACGGATAACGATACCCGTCCACGTAGCCGCTATCCAATTGGTCGAATTTCCCCATCCGCCCGCCGTCTATGGCAATGATGGCGTCGCGCCAGGAGTGACCGATATCGTAAGGCCCCACATCAGGCGCATGCGTTAGCGCAACCGTCGAGCCGTCCGAAATTTTGCCGGATATCGCGCCATCCGCACCAGGAAAAGTCCCAAAATACTGATCAAATGACCGATTTTCTTTGATCAGGAAAACAATATGCTGAATTTTCTGAATGCCTTCGCCAGCCGCCGGTTTCGTCTCAACGCGCTTCGCAACGGCTTTGTAGGTAGGGGTGGAATGACATCCGGCAAGGCTCAACACCAGCAAATACACCAAGCCAGTAAACAGCAGGGAAGGGCGTTCTTTTTTCATGCGAAATGTGGGCCGATTTCCTCAATAGGAGTGGCCTCGGAAAGAATTGAGGCCTAAGCAATACCTTAAGAGGTTAGCAGCCCACAGCGCATGCGACAAACCGACCCGTCCTTCTGAGTTCCTCTAAATACCGTGACCGCATAAATACTCACGTAGGGGCAGGCGCCCTCGCCTGCCCACGCAGCAAGAATCATGTGGTCGCGGCACTAGTTACTGTGATCGATTGATGATGACAACAAACCAGACCAGCGGGTGCCCCGTCCTTGTCGCGTTCCTCAGCGACAGGGCGGGGCTTTCCTCTCCAACAGTATGGCTACACAATCATGCGGTCGCGGCACTAGGCGTACCCGGAATGTCACCAGCGCTCCGCCTACTTCTTTTTTACAGGCGCTGTTGCGGTAACCGCCACCGTACCCGCCAGCGCGTCCGTCACCGCCTTCGGCAGCTTGTCCGCCTGTGCCACCAGCAGACTCACCTGCCACATCTGTGTCTCCGTGAGCGTCGCCCGAAAACCAGGCATCCCCGTCAGCCGAATCCCATTCGCCACTTTCCAGTAGCTTTCCCCTGGCTCGTCATCCGTTACGCCCTTGCCTTCCATCAGTTTCGGAGGCTGCGGATACATGCCCGTCGCAATCGCTGTCTTCGCCTGCCCCGGCATTCCATGGCAAACCCCGCAGTGCTCGCGGTAAATCGCAGCCCCAGCCAGCAGATTCACTTCGTCGCCCTGAATCGGTGCCGACTTCGGCATTTCCTTATCAATCCGCGCCCCCAAAGCCTTATGCGCCAGCATTTTCTCAAACGGCATGTCCGGATCAGATGTCGCCACCGGCGCGTACCCGCCGGCAAAGTACAAATAGCCTGCAGCCGGTACTGCTACCATCCCGAGGATCAATCCCCATATAAATTTTCTCACTAGTTGCTCTCCCTTCGAGTCCGTACCTCGCTACACAAATCCGATAGACGTCCCAGCCGCATGGACGCCCAACCATAACAGGATCAAAAAGTACACCGCAACTTTTGGTGGAGGTGCCGCAGGAAGTGGTCCTTAAATACGCTGAACGCGGCTTAGGAGGGCTTGCGTCCTAAAAGCAAGGGCGGGGGCGGAGCACCGCAAGTGTTTGCGTAGAAAAGGTGCTAGTTGCCAGTCGCGGTAGGCCCCTCCGCTGACTGGCTGCTAGCACCTTTTTTGCATCCAAAAATTCGTTGGTGGATCGTTGGCAACCGTAAGTCGTGGCGCTGACTCGAATAAGGTGTTGCTTATCCACCCCAAACTGCGCTGCCTGCTTTGGTATTCGTCTTGATTTTCATTGGGCCCTCCTTCTTTGAAGGATCACATCGGTTTAACAGAGATCCTGTGTTCGGTTGACCCGGCGGCGTGCGCCGGGGAAGGTTGGGGAATCTTATCCACCCCAGACTGCGCTGCCGGCTTTCGTATTCGTCTTGATCTTCATTGGTTGCCCCTTTCTTTTTTAGTGCTTGGAACGGTTGAAGTCGTTGTGGTTCATTTCCCGAAGCCGTTGGGCTAGGGGAGTTGGGGAATCTTAACCACCCCAGACTGCGCTGCCGGCTTTCGTGTTCGTCTTGATCTTCATTGGGCTGCTCCTTTTAAAGTTTTTAGAACGGTGGAACTGGGTTAAGGTTGAAAACCGCCAGCCCGGAGGAGGCCAGCGGTCCCTGGGGGTTTAACCACCCCAAACTGCGCTGCCGGCCTTGGTGTTCGTCTTGATTTTCATGTCGTGCTCCTTCGGGGGTTTAGACTGGGAATCTGTGACGCACTTTAGTAAAAGCAAGCACAGTACCAAAGTAACCTGGGGTGGTGGAGAAAGATTCTATCGTATTGATAATGAAGGGGATAGAGTGGGTTACTAGAGTTGGGCGGGGGTTTGGGTTATGGCGAAATGGGGCGGAAACCCTAACGTGGATGTTGGGCGACCTAACGTTTTTGGTAGGTCGCAACGCGGGGATGTCGATATACTTCTGGCGTGGCAGGCGAACGGAACGGGCAGACTGGATTGACGGCCGAAGTCCGGCTCGAAGCCCTCAAGGGGCCGCGCGAGGGAGAGGCCTTCTCCTTTGCGGTTGGCGAGATTACGATCGGGCGGGATCCCTCTAATCAAGTTTCTCTCCTCGATAAGCTGGTGTCGCGACGGCACTGCGTGGTGCGGACCGACGGAACTTCCTATCAAATTGTGGACCTGGGCGGACCGAACCGGACGTTTGTGAACGGGGAAGCCGTGCAGGAGAAGACCCTGGTGCCTGGAGATCAGATCCGGGTGGGGAATTCCATGTTTGTGCTGCGGGGCGGAGAGCAGGGGTCGTCGACGGCGGCGGGAACGGAAACGCTGGGGGATAGCGCGACGTTCGTGTTGCGGAAACAGGATGCGTTGTACCTGCAGTCGGCGCAAGGTGGAGCGAACCTGCCGGCCACGGCGCGGACGGTGAGGGATTTGAAGGTCTTGGTGGACTTTAGCCGAGCGTTGAATGCGGTGGAAGGTGTGGCGGCGCTGGAGGAAAAGGTGTTGGATGCGGTGCTCGAAGTGTCTCCAGCGGAGCGCGCGGCGCTGGTGCATATGGACGATGTGGCGGATGGATTCGCCGGAGTGGTTGGACGGGCACGGCATGTAGAAGGCGAACAGTTGATTCCGGTGAGCCGGACGATTTTGACGCGGGTGTTGAAGGAGAATGTCGCCGTCATTTCCAACGACATTGAAGGTGATGACGCGTTGCGCGATGCGGAAAGTTTGGTGACGGCGCGGGTGTTGTCGGTGTTGGCGGTGCCGCTGGAAGTGCAAGGGCGGGTGTTGGGAGCAATTTATCTGGATGCGCGAGCGTACGGGGCGCGCTTCGATGTGGAATTGTTGGAGCTGATCACTGCGTTGGGAAATGTGGCGGCGTTGGCGCTGGAGAATGCGCGGCACGTGGAATGGTTGGGGGTCGAGCGGCAGCGGCTGGAAGAAGAGTTGAAGATTGAGCATGACATGGTGGGGGAGAGCGAAGCGCTGGACACGGTGAAGCAGTTTGTGGGGCGCGTTGCGCCGCAGGACTCGACGGTTTTGATTTACGGCGAGAGTGGAACGGGTAAGGAGTTGGTAGCGCGAGCGATTTATCAGAATAGTGCGCGGGCGAATAAGCCGTTTGTGGCGATTAACTGCGCGGCGATTACGGATACTTTGCTGGAGAGTGAGCTGTTTGGGCACGAGAAGGGCGCGTTTACGTCCGCGGTAGCGATGAAGAAGGGCAAGCTGGAGATGGCGGAGGGGGGAACGGTTTTCCTGGACGAGATTGGAGAGCTGGCGCCTGGGGTGCAGGCGAAGCTGTTGCGGGTTTTGCAGGAGCATGAATTTGAGCGGGTGGGCGGGGTGCGGACGATTCCGCTGGATGTGCGGGTGATTGCGGCGACGAATCGGGATTTGAAAGAGGCGTCGGAGAAGAAGGAGTTCCGGTTGGATCTGTATTACCGGTTGAATGTGGTGTCGGTGAAGATGCCGGCGTTGCGGGACCGGCGGAAGGATATTCCGATTCTGGCAAACTTTTTTGTGAAGCGGTGCGCGGAGAAGATGAAGCGCGGGGTGCGCGGGATTTCGGCGGAGGCGCGGGCTTGCTTGATGGCCTATGACTGGCCGGGGAATGTGCGCGAGTTGGAGAATGCGATTGAGCGGGCGGTGGTGCTGGGATCGTCGGAGATGATCTTGCCGGAGGATTTGCCGGAATCGATTGTGGAACACGCGGGGCCGGATGGGCGCACGGCGACGGCGCTGCATGACGGAGTACGCGAGGCGAAGAAAGCGTTGATCGAGCGGGCGATTGACCAGGCGAACGGAAATTATACCGAGGCGGCGAAGATTCTTGGGGTGCATGCGAATCATTTGTTCCGGTTGATTAAGAGTTTGGACATGACGCCGAAGCGGAAGCGGGCGTAGAGACAACGTCCGGTCTATCCCCGATTCCGCCGTCCCCGGATTTCCCTTAACATGTTATTTTATTGGAACGATACGTAGTATTTGAGCACAAGCTGCAAAGACTTGCATCTGAAGGTATTGACCTCCATGATTAGCTTCCACGTCTTCCCGACACCATCTATAGCTGAAACCTATCGTGGTGCATGGTTCAGCGCTCCTGATAGTCAAGTTCCCGCCCACAGGCAAAGCAGACTTGATAGGTCCGCTGCTTGATGGTGAAAACACGGCTGAGCTCACGATGACGGCAGCCAAATGCGAACTGGAAAATCCAGAGCAGTGCTTTCACTGTCCTTCAGCGCGCCTGCGATCAAAACTTCCATTGACATCCAGCCAGGCCAAGAGCGCTTGGACACTGGTCCGGGCTAGGGCAATGGCGCAGTCGGCGGCTCCGTAGTAGAGATTGATGGTGTCGCCATCCGGTGCCATGGTATAGCCACACGGGAAGACTACGTCATCGACGTCGCCGTGGCGCTCGTACTCGGCCTCGGGTCCAAAGATCCAAGAATCGCCGCGAAGCAAACACTTTCCCGGGTTCTCCAGCTCAAAGAGCGCCACGCCCAGACGGTATAAGCAACCGGAAGGCGTGTGCCGGACGCCATGGTAAAGCACCAACCAACCACGGGAAGTCTCAATGGGCGGCGGGGACAGGCCAATCTTGTTGGCATCCCACCAGGCGCCCCGGCGTGCCTCCAACATGAGCCGGTGCCTGCCCCAGTGCCGCAGGTCGGGAGAGTACGAGATCCACATGTGGGCTCCGAGCGTGGTCATCGGCCGATGAATCAGTGCCCAGTATCCATCGATTCTCCGGGGCAGGAGCGCCGAATCTTTATCGTCCGGCGGCATGATGACGCCGTAGCGCTCATACGTCCGGAAGTCTTTGGTCAAAGCCAATGACACACCTGGGCCGCCACGCGAATAGGAGGTGTACGTCACCACGTATTGTTTCAATTCAGGTACGAACGTGATGCGAGGATCTTCGATGCCCCAGATTTCCTCGGGATACTCTTGTGGGCTGGGTAATAAAGTGGGTTCACGATCAATCTGCCAGCCATCCACGCCGTTCTTGGAGCGAGCAGCGCAAAGATGCGACAACCCACGCCGGTCCTCCACGCGGCACAGTAGCAGCGTCGTGCCATCCGGGAGTAAAGTTGCTCCGGCATTGAACACGCTGTTGATGGAGTAGGGCCAATCTTTGCGGGTCAAGATTGGGTTGGCGGGATGACGCACTAATAATGGCGGGTAGTGCGTGCTTTCCACATTCATAATTGTTGTTTCAGGAGCAGTCATGAAGGATCTTCCGGCCTTTCAGGCAGCTTTTGCGGCTGTTGCAGAGAGCGCATTTCCAAAAGCGCCATCAAGAAGGAGAGCGTGGATTCCGCACCTTGATTTTGGTTGGCGCGGTCAGGATGCAAGCCATCCCGGCAACCGCCCGTGGCAGAATCATAAAGAGGAAGCTGGAGATCATTATCGCCCAGAAACCAGTTGAACGCCGACCAAGCTTCCTTTTGCCAACGATTGTCCCCCGTCACGCGGTAGGCCTCTAAACAAGCAGACACCGCGCCAGCCGCCTCGATGGGCTGTTGATCGAAGCGAGCTTTTTCCCCGCCTTGATGGTAGAACCCTTGCGAGCCGATCGGCACGAAGTGGCCGTTCGCCGGACAACGCTGTGCTTCCATGAGCCAGTCCAGCGACTCAAGCCCGGCGGCGACCATGCGTTCATCCGCGCAAGCCGCCCCCACCAGCAGCATGGCCTGAGGCAGTCTCGCGTTTCCGTATGCCACCACGTTCTCAAACCACTTCCAGTCCGGGCACCGGATCGATTCATACATATCCAGTAATCGCCGTGCTAATGCGAGTCGAACTCTTTGCGCATCGCGGTCGCCGGGGTACGAATAGAGATACTCCTGTATCCCCAGAAGGGAGTAGGCTCCAGCACGAGGACTGTAAAACTCAAGAACTGTCGGCAGGGAGAACTCAAACAATCGCCCAGCCGCGCCACGTAATCCAGGATTGGCGGATCGGCCGAGAAGCGTTCCCAACGCCCACAAAGCTCGTCCGTGAGAATCTTCCGAGCCCTGCTCTTCCATCCAGCGATGGTCGTAGCCTAGAAAGTTTCGAAACCTTTTTTTCTCTGGATTGAAGGCATGTTCCAAAAATGCTAAATAGCGAAAAGCCCAATCTGGGTTGGCGAGCCCCTCCAGACCAGGCTGCTTCCCGAGTTGCTCCAGCAGCACCGAAAAAAGCAGCGCGCGTGCATTGTCGTCGGTAGCGTATCCCTCGGACCGGTTGGGGATAGTGAAGATCGCGTGCTGCAGCATTCCTGTGTCATCGGTCAGTGCATTCACGTGGTCGAGCTTTAGCGCGGGTCTCTCATTCAGTGCCTTCGGCTCCATGCGCGCCGAGAATTGTACGCGCGGAGTCTCCATCCGGTCAGCGCGAACCCGGGCAAAACTTCCCATATAGCCCTGGGCCGCGCTCTTCCAAACCATGTCGCGGGCAAACAGGTAAGCGCGCTTGCGCATGGCATGACGCAGCGCAGGTGTATCAAGCAGTTCGACAGTTTTGTTTGCGATGGCAACGGGATCTTGAAACGGAACGAGAGCACCGCGACGGTCGTCCAGCAACTCAATCGCGTGCCAGTAAGGCGTGGAGATGATGGCTTTACCGGCACCGAGCGCATACGCCAGCGTCCCGGAAACCACCTGCGCTTCATGCCGATATGGAGTGATGTAAATATCGGCAGCGCCAATGAACTCTGCCATTTCCTCAGGGCTGGTGAAGCGATTGTGAAAGATTACTTGCTCTTCCACTCCCGTTTCCTTGGCCAATGCCTGCAAACTGGCTCGATATTGATCGCCCTCGCGGCGCAGGATGTGAGGATGTGTCGCGCCCGCCACCATGTAGACAGCATTTTTGTGCTTCGCCAAAATATCCGGCATCGCCCGAATTACGTTCTCGATGCCCTTGTTGGGGGAGAGCAGGCCAAATGTGAGCAGCACAGCTTTTCCTTCGACGCCGAAGCGGTCCTTGTAAAAGTTGGGGTCCAGAAAGGGCAAGTCAGGAACACCGTGCGGGACCATATCGATCTTGCTGCCCGGCACCTTATAGATTTCCTGCAGGAACTGCGACGAGAGCTGACTCATGACAATCAGCCGGTCGGAAAGCGCGGCGATCTCTTCCATGACGCTGAGTTGGTCGGGATTCGGTTCGCGCAGAACTGTGTGCAGCGTGGTCACCACGGGCATCTTCAAGCGCCGCAGCAAATGCAAAATATAACTTCCAGCGGCACCGCCGAAAATTCCATACTCGTGCTGCAAGCAGACCATGTCGATATTGTTAAAGTTCAGGAACTCCGCCGCTTCGTCATAGGACGTCAGGTTGTCCTGTGCCAGCGACCAGCGCACGCGGGCAGGATAGTCATAGCCTTCTTCGGTGTCATTCACCGGCAGCGCCAACAAGCGAGCTGAGCCGTATTCGGCGGCAATGGCCGAGCACAAGTCGGTGGTAAACGTAGCGATGCCGCATTGGCGCGGAAGATAGTTCCCGATGACAGCGATGCGACTGGGCAACGACGGCTTCGCTTGCGAGCGCGGCGCTGGCTGGCTCTCCAGAACCAGCGGATGCTGTACGGGAAGCAAAAGCTGCGGGTGTGGAGGAACAACCTCCAAAACCCGTTTCGGAAATACGGTGTTGGGTAGCGACATAATCCTCAGATTGTTGAGAGTAGGTGACGAAGGCAGACTCTGCCTATTGCCAGTATTGAACGAAAGGAGACTGGAGGGCTGGTCAAAATTGACCAGATATCTCGGGTGGACTGCTTACCTTGATCATATACCCGCAGTGAGTACGGTGGACGATTTTCATTGTTCCGCAGGGGCGGCCCGCCACGAATCTTTAACATTCGCGCTGAAAGCTGTCTCTATGTAGACCTTTTTGCTGCGGGTCAGAGATTGTCTTCAGAAACAGGTATATTGGCAGAACACGACGATTTTTCCGTGAGCCGTGAAGCTGGATCCTACCCAAAACCCAATAA
>JAYTQD010000263.1:0-1507 GCA_043746935.1 Acidobacteriaceae bacterium
CTTGGCATAGCACATGCGGAGCGAGTCGAGCATGTACATTGACGGTGAGACGAGCATGCTTGCGCCACGAATGCCATCGGCCACCATGCTGCGGTACCAACGCATCCACTGAGTTTCGCGCGGCTCGTGCCCGTGGACGGCCACCCACCAGCTCAGTAGATCTCCGTGCGCGACAACAATGCGCGGAATGTCCACGGGCAGGGTGCCGAAACAGTATTGCGTGAGGTGGAGGAGGTCAGGCTTGAGTTCGGCGACGAGAGATTGCAGATAGGCTCGGGCTTCGTCAAAGTCGGATTCGCCTTCCTGCATCCATTCCAGACGGAAGGCCGTGGGGTGGTAGTCGAAGCCGTGGAGGTTGTCCATCCAGGCGATTTGCTCGGGGAGAGGAACGTCGCCAAAGCTGACCAGCGTGACCTGCACGCCGCGACCGATAAGGCCCGAGACCATTTCGCGGGCGTAAGTCCAGGTTCCGGTGAGCGTGTCGGCGGTAAGGAGGATGTGCATAGGCTAGGGAACCTGGCGTGGAAACAGGGCGTGCCGGGGCGTGGACAAGCACCGGGCGTTATTGTAGCGCGGGTGTGGGCGGAATGCAGCTACTTCCGCAAGGTGGCAGGGGAGAGTGCAAGAAATTGCACTTTGCAAAATTGGTAACACTTCAGGAGCCCCCTGAGGCGTGTCCGGTCGACTACAGGGAGGAGCTAGAGGTCTTCACAGCGGTGCCAGCAAGGCATCTAAAATTCCGTCAGCCTCGATTCGAACTCTTGCTACTGCATACCTGATTCCGCCACAATCACTCAAACATGCGTTTGTGAAATTCATTGATCTTCAGTATCTACGCACTTACGCCGAAGCTGCTTGCCCGATGTCGATCTCGAGTAGATCGCGCATTTTGGTGGCGAGGTCATGCAGCAAAAGGATTCTATTGCCCGCCGCGATGGGCAAGTCCGGGATCTGCAAGGCAAGGTCGCAGTTGAGCAGCAAGGCCGTGACCGAGTCTTTGAGGCTGCTGCGGAACTCGCAGCGGGCACAGTCGGCGGCGCGCTGGCCTTCCTTTTCGCCTCGCCGAAGGGCTGCTTTGATCTCACAGACTAGGCGTTCCGGACCGCAAACCGCCAGATTTGGAAAGATAGGGAGCGCTGCCGGATTCTGGGAAAGAAGCTGGTCGACGCCTTTGGGGTCAGTCTCCAGAAGGCCTACGTCCACCACCGCGACACGGCACGAGACCCCGCGCAGCAAACGAGAAGCCTGCTCCAAAGACGCGACCGCTTGCAGCTCAATCCCGGTTTCCTGGCTCACCCAGGCAGTGACTTCCTGGCTGAGCGCGGTCCGGCTTACGAACAAGATCATGCTTGGCTAACAAGCAACGGCGTTGCCAATCTGGTTCTTGTTGAAAACAAATGACTTACCCTATCGGAACGCGCCAAGACTTCCCGCTCCGGCACTCCTCTGCCCGGTTCGGTTCATGCGTGGGAATCGTACTCCTTTAGCTTGCGGTAGAGCGTCGTCT
>JAYTQD010000264.1:0-1505 GCA_043746935.1 Acidobacteriaceae bacterium
CCAGCAGACGCGCCGCCTGCATCCGCCGCCGTTCCAGTTCTTCAAAGTCTCTGCGCACTCCCGCCGGATTCCCCATGCGCCCACAGTACCAGAAACTTCCAAGAATGTCACTATATTATGCAATGCTCAATAATGGCGCACTCAAAACAAAGCACTTACGGCACCGCTAAAGGTGTAAAGTTCCACCATATCCCTTACACAACGTTATCACCACATCCTTTACACTTTTCCGAGGTCGACAGCGTTCCCGTCCGAGCGGAGCGAGGGCGGGAACGCTGTCGACCTGGACTCCGCTACGTCGATCTCCCGCACCAAGGTCTGACAGTAATACACCTGCACTCGTCCCAACATTCGTTCCAAACGTACCGCTTCTCCCGCCAACGCCTCGCTCACCTGCCACCAGCGTCCCGCCAGTTTGAGTTGTCCATACGGTCCGAGCCGCTGCACCTCGCTGCCACTCCCATACTCCCACTTCGCTGGCTTCGGATCGTAGCGTCGTGCACTGGGCACCCCAACGCTCGCCGGTGTTTTCATCCCCAACGCCTCATGCGGGCGCACATGGTTGTACTCTTCTCGAAACTCATCCAGCCACGCTTGTTGTAGTTCCATTCCAGGAAGTCCTCGCTTCCGTCGCGCCTGCTCCAGCGTCCCATGAAAGCGCTCCACTTTTCCCTGTGTCTGCGGATGCCGAACTCCACTGAACAGCAACCCCACGCCCAACTCCATCAGCCACACCGTCAAGCGCGTCCAGCCTCGCGCACCCTGTCCGCTCCACCACGGAATGCCGTGGTCCATCAACATCTGTTCCGGCAGGCCATGGCTCTGAAACGCGCTCTCCAGCCGCTCCCGCACCGCTTCCCCGCGCGTGCTCCAGGTTCCTTCCAGCAGCACGGCGTAGCGACTGCAATCGTCCAGCACCGACAACGGGCCCACGGCATGATTCCATCCCTTCGGACTCTTGCAGTCCATCTGCCACAACTGATTCGGCGCTTCTCGCTCGAACCGTTGCAGCGCCGGACGATGCCGATCTTGCTCCCGTACCATTCCCCGGCGCAGCAAGATCCGGTGAATCGTTACCACCGGGAACTCCACGCCTCGCTGCTGCAGCAATACTTGTAACTTGCGCGCTCCCCAATCCGGTCGTTGGCGTCGTAGTTCCACAATCACATCTTCGAGCCCGCTTGCCGTGCGTCCCGGCATACTGCGCGGACGACGACTCCGCTCGCACAACCCCACGACTCCATGAGCCTGACCTCGACGCAACCACACATACCCGGTCGGCCGCGAGATTCCAAACTCCCGACATAACTCGGACAAGTTCGCCCCCTCCTGGCTGGCCTGTTGCACAAACCGCACGCGTTGCTCCTTGACATCCATCGTGGTCCACGGCATTTGCCCTCTGCCAAGCTGGGGCTGTCTTTACCTTCTTGCCCTCGCTTCGCTCGGGCCGA
Source organism: Acidobacteriaceae bacterium (assembly GCA_043746935.1). GTDB lineage: Bacteria > Acidobacteriota > Terriglobia > Terriglobales > Acidobacteriaceae > JANXUC01. The sequence continues at coordinate 1,452 of JAYTQD010000264.1, forward strand.
GTGTAAAGCATGTGGTGATAACGTTGTGTAAAGGATGTCATGAGACGGAACCGC
>JAYTQD010000265.1:0-1499 GCA_043746935.1 Acidobacteriaceae bacterium
GGCGTGGGCACTCACGGTAACCGAGCACCTCTCGCTGGCGATCGCCAACCTCAAACTGCGTGAAACGCTGCGTACGCAGGCAGTGCGCGATTCCCTAACCGGTCTCTATAACCGCCGCTACATGGAACAGGTGTTGGATCGCGAAGTGCTGCGTGCGTCTCGCAATCGCCGCACGGTTGGCATCATCATGCTCGACCTTGACCACTTAAAGCGATTTAACGATACCCATGGACACGAAGCCGGCGACCTGGTGTTGCGGGCAGTTGGAGATTTTCTGATTGCCAATGTCCGCGCCGAGGACATCGCGTGCCGCTATGGAGGCGAAGAGTTCGTGGTAATGTTGCCGGAAGCTACGCTTGCGATGACAAGAATCCGCGCAGAACAGCTTTGGAAGGGCATGCAGACTCTGGCCGTTAACGTTCGCGGCGAAATGCTGCGTACGGTCACGACGTCAATCGGTGTTGCGGCATTTCCCGAGAATGGCAGCTCCGTAGCATCTCTGCTGCGTGCCGCTGATTTGGCTCTATATGCAGCCAAACATCAGGGACGTGATCGGGTCGTTGTTGCTGAAAAGCAATAACATTACATCGAAACTTTACCTGCGATTTATTTGAAAATCGCGCCGTAAGGTTGCGGGTTTCGACCCAAAACGGCGGTAGTTTCTCGTGGTAATGGTGGGCAAATTTAGTTGAGCCGGGGAGCTTTTGTCATCCACCGCATTGCAATTGCGACCAACCCTACGGGGCAATGATGTTGATCTGATGCTTGCCGTTCCCACGCCGTTGCGCCAGCGCCCGACTGAGTTCCATCGCTGATCATCACGAGACCGCTTGGAAGCGCCTCGGCGCCTAGCCAAACGGACTCCGACGCCGTGCTCTCCTTCGAGCGAGGTTCGCGCGTACCCATTGGGATAAATTCAGGTCGCCGAAGCGTTCCCATCAGACCAATGGCGATAACTGGAACTGCGAGAGGTCGATGTGTAGGAGCGTGGTGTGACAGAAAGAAAGCTTTTCGCAGACTGCTTCGCGAGCGCGAAAAAGAGATCGAGTTCAAGAAGTTCGGGAGTCAGAGCAATACCACCCTCCTTCAATGCAAGGCAATGACGGCTTAGGGCATCGGAGATCCTGGCAAAGTCCGCTACTCCACGAATCGGTTCGGGCCGTCCCTGGTAATCAAATGGACCCCAGCCCCCGTCGATCTTCCGAAGATTCTCGATGCGATCTTTGGACCACCTAGCGAGGTAGCTGCTCGCTGCGCCAATCACTTCGTCGGCCCGGGTCGCCACCGTCAGCCGCTTCACATGACACTCGACGTCGATGAGAGTTTCCAGAACATCCTCAGCGGTTGCCATGTCAGTCTCCAAGTCGTCGTTGATCGCGAAGCCGCATCTATATTCAACTCCAATATTTGGCTGAGCGATGAAAGATTGTGTTAGGAAGCCTCTCATTCGGCTTAATTCACAATTGTTCACAATCTTCGCCGTGCCAGCGAGTACTCTG
>JAYTQD010000266.1:0-1496 GCA_043746935.1 Acidobacteriaceae bacterium
CTCTCGGGCGAAGGGTTGCAACACCAAGACGGACACAGTCTGGTGCTGTCGAGCACCGTCCCCACGTGTGCGTCGTACGATCCGGCATACGTGTATGAAGTGGCTGTGATCATTCAGGACGGTATGCGGCGGATGTACGAAAAAGGTGAGAATCTTTTTTACTACATCACGTTGTACAACGAAGACTATGCCATGCCGGAGATGCCGGAGGGTTGTCGCGAAGGCATTTTGCGCGGCATCTACAAATACAAGGCGGCAAGCAAGGGCAAGGCAACTCTGCAACTCTTCGGCAGTGGCGCCATTCTGAACGAAGCGCTACGCGCCCAAGCCATTCTGGCGGAGAAGTACAACGTCCACGCCGATGTCTGGAGCGTCACCAGCTACAACCAGCTCCGCCGCGAAGCTCTCGAAACGGAACGATGGAACCGTCTGCACCCAGCCGAAACCGCCAAGCGTCCGGAAATTCTCAAAGTTCTGGATGGAGCCGAGGGACCGATCATCGCAGCCACGGACTTCATGAAGTCCGTGCCCGACCAACTCGCGCCCTGGCTGAGCGGACGTCTAGTCACGCTGGGCACCGACGGCTTTGGCCGCAGCGATAACCGCCAGCACTTGCGCCGGCATTTCGAGGTCAATGCGGAAGCCATCGCCGGAGGCGCACTCTCGCAACTCGCCCGCCTCGGCAAATTCGACGCCAAGCAAGCGCAAAAGGCCCTAACCGACCTAGGCGTCAACACCGAAAAGGGCGACCCAGCGAAAGCGTAACGCTCTTCGTTGGCACAACCAGAACCCACGTAGGGGCAGGCGCCCTCGCCTGCCCAGCGGAGCAACGCTCCACTCACCCGCCGGTTACTGTCAGTTGGCCCGCCTCGGCAAATTCGACGCCAAGAAAGCGCAAAAGGCCCTAACCGACCTAGGCGTCAACACCGAAAAGGGCGACCCCGCGAAAGCGTAACGCTCTTCGTTGGCACAACCAGAACCCACGTAGGGGCAGGCGCCCTCGCCTGCCCAGCGGAGCAACGCTCCACTCACCCGCCGATTCCGGGTGCCCCGTCCTTGTCGCGTCAGCGACAGAGCCTGCCCTGAGCGAAGTCGAAGGGGCGGGGCTTTTCATTTACCAGCTGCTGCTAGTGGGTTGGGCAGAAATGACCGCCGGTTGGCGCCTTCGCAACTCTGACCGAACTGGAAACCGCCGGAGCACCCCGAAACGCCCGTCCCGCTTGGCTTTTGACCGAAATATTGCAAATAGTTCTTGACTTAGAATCGTTCCATTGAGAGAATTTCTACAGTGGCGTTACGCGCGTTTCGCCGCTGTTCTGAACTTCTTGCCGCGAAACGGTAGGTTCAGGTTGCTCTACCGATGCGTCATTGCCCCCGTTAGGGTTCTGTAACCGGAGGTCTTGCTTTACGCTTCACCCCAGACTCTGGAGCCCAGTCCCTGTACCTTGGAAAGCGGACCATCCCTATAGGAATCGCCAGACAGCCGGTACGAATCC
>JAYTQD010000267.1:0-1495 GCA_043746935.1 Acidobacteriaceae bacterium
TAGCTACATGCGCTTTCCACATCTATCTGCCTGCCAGCCCATGTGGCAACATGCCACTACCGGCAGCCACTTCACGCTGCCGTCTACATTACGTTAGGCATCACAAACCACCCAAGGCGAGCATGTCCGAAACACTCATCGTCGCACTGATCGCAGGCTCCGTCACGCTTGTAGTCGCATTCATAAACACATTCGTGTCCGAGAGCTACAAGCGCTTTCGCGATGGGGCTACGGTTGCCGCAAGCTTGGCGGGAGAACTGGCAGCCTACGAGGATGCTTGGCCAATGCTCTCCGACTTTTTGAGTTCAGTCGTTAGTGCAACCGAGGTCGAGAAGCCCAGCCTTGAGGCTTTGAGGCCAATCGAGCGTCCGAAGGATGTCGTGTACGAGAAGTCAATTGACAAGCTTGGGCTGCTCGGGGCCCAGACCGCTGAAGGCGTGGTGTACGTCTACAGCAACATCAATGCATTCAGAATTGCGCTTGAGATCATCTCCCGCGATCACGCTTCGATGTCGAAAGAGGAACTCAAGAGTCGCTGCGTTGCGTGCAAGGCTGCCTTAGATCGAGCTGCTACAAGAGGCGAAGTTTTGTTGGGCACACTCCGTGCTCGAGCAAGTGCGAGATTCTCACCCGAATGGCCGTGGTCGCATTGGCTAGCGCTCTTCTCGTAGCGCACATGCCGGTGATGCCTAACCCTTCCATCGAGGGGATGCCCAAAAGGCTGCGCCTTTTGTGCACCCCTCATGTCAAACGTTAGGCCGCATGAAATTCACCCGACCAGTCACCCCCGCCGAAGTGTCAAGTGACCTACGCGCTTTGATAGAGGAGATCGCTCCGAGCCAGGTGCCGCTCTACGTTGATGTTGAGCCACTACCGGACGCTCCATCGGACGAATGCTTCGCCTTGGTCGACTTCATGTTGGAGCAACAGGGTGGTCAGGCGGTCGTCGGCTGGTCGATATGGGAATTTCCTAGCCTATTCGTCGAAGGCGAGTTTCATTGCGTCTGGCGTCGCCCCGATGGGCGACTCGTAGATGTTGCTCCAAAGAAGGCCGAATGCCGCCGAATACTTTTTCTTCCAGACCTTCACAGGCACTACGAAGGCCGGCAAGTGAGCAACCTACGCCGCCCGATTCATATCGAGCCCGTACTAGAAGCCTATCTGGCTTCGTTCGACGCCGAATTCGAACTTATGAACCGAGGAGAGAGAGCAACACAACACGGCGAAATCCGTCTCACCGGAGCTGAGGCGGCCGAGTTCGCACGAATTCAAGAAATACGGGGTAGTACGCACTTGTCGCTCAGTGCGCGCTTCCCAACGGTGGGGCCGTACCATCCTTGTCCCTGCGGGAGCGGTAAGAAGGTAAAGTGGTGTCACAGAGAGGCGGCGAATGCGGCCTAACCCTTCCATCAAGCGGACTTGCCTACGGCAAGCCGCTTATGTCAAACGTTGGGCGAATACACAATTCGGCCTTCATGCATAAGTCGTCTCGCCT
>JAYTQD010000268.1:0-1491 GCA_043746935.1 Acidobacteriaceae bacterium
CCATGTGTTCCCGCAGTGCTTCTTCCACGGTCTGAGAAGCATGTTGCAATGCCATGTGTCGGGCCATGGAACGTTCCAGCACGCGCAGTTCCTCCGGCGAAGACGGAAGCCGGTGTGTCTGTTGTCCCATGCGAAGTTGCAAGCGATGTTCGACCTGGCGGAAGAATTCGTAGGTTGCGGTCAGCTCTTGGAAGTCACGCCCGCTAATGTGATTTTTGTCATGCAGCTTCTGCAAAGCGAAGAGGGTTCCCCGCGAGCGCAACCAGGGTTCCCTGCCGCCGTGGACACGTTGCAGGCATTGAGCCAGAAACTCGATGTCGCGAATGCCGCCGCGATCTAGCTTTACGTCCAGTGTATGGATGACCCCCGGCGTGGGTCGACGCTTCGTGATCATACGCTCCCGCGCTTGCAGGGCGGTCTCAATGGCGGCGAAGCTGAGAGGGGACTCTGTCGCTTCCGTCGTGCCTCGATACACGTAAGGTTGCACGCCGCGAATACACTCGCGAGCCAGAGCCTCGTCGCCTGCGGAATAGCGCACCTTAATCAAAGCTTGCAGTTCCCAATCCTGGGCCTCTTCCGAGTAATAAGCGAGCAGCTGCTGCTGCGAAAGCGCCAGTTCTCCTTCCGCGCCTTGTGGCCGCAAGCGCATGTCGATGCGAAACACAGGGCCTTCTTGAGTGACGCGGGAGAGAGTCTGGGTCATTTCCTGCGCAAGCCGCACAAAGTATTCGCGGTTGGAAATCACGGCTCCCGGAGGAGCCTGCTCTTCGCCATAGACATACTGGAGATCGACATCCGAGCTATAGTTTAGTTCGTTGCCGCCGAGCTTCCCGAGCGAGAGAACGGAGAAGGGCGTTTCGACACGGCGGCCTGAGGCGTCCAGATGTTGGGGAGGGCTGTATTTTTTCGAGAGCTTGCTAGCGGCATCCAGCAGTGCTTCTTCGATGAGGACATCGGAAAGAGCGGAAATTTCCGATGTAATATCCGCCAGCGTGGCCCTTTTGAGAACGTCGCGTAGGAGGATTCGCACATACTCGCGGCGCTTAAAGCGGGCGAGTAACAGGGCGATATCCGGATCAGCCGTGGGTGTCAAAGACCTTGCGCGGAAGCGCGCCCAAGCTTCGTGAAAGTCATCCCGGGAGCGGCCGCGTTGCAGAGAATCCTCCCGCAAGAAGGCGGAAAGGAGATCGGGGTTTCGCATCAGCGTTTCGCCCAGATAGCGACTGGTGCTCAGGACCAATACGGCGTAGTGCGCAAGCTGCGTGTGTCTGGCAAGGGTCTCAACAATTTCAGGGCTGTCGGAAAGCCAACGATCCAGCTGGTTAAGACACCAATCCGAGTCCGGCGCATCCGCCAGGAGGGGTAGGAGCAAAGCAAACAGTTGCTCAGGAACCCTTGTTTTCACGCTCTCCAGGCGTGCCTGTGCGAGTGCGGGATCATAGAACGGAATATTATTTGGGTCCGCGGGGAGCTGCAAGGGAATCGACTCGA
>JAYTQD010000269.1:0-4084 GCA_043746935.1 Acidobacteriaceae bacterium
GGCCACCGCGCCCATGCCGTGCTCATCGTTGCAGCGCCTCATCATCGTCGCCCGCAAACAACTCAATATTCCCGCAGCCACAATTCATTCGCTTCGTCAAAATGCGGCGTGCCGGGAAATGCCGAGCGGGCCGACTAATCCTCTTGAATCTTAGGCAATTTCTCGGTTCTTTGCTTTTCGACTCGGCATTTCCCGTGTGTCTTTTCTTGAACTCTGCAAAACCGCAGAGAGAAGAAAGGACATTTATGATCGATCGTTTTAAATTAAGTCCCGCCGGGCTGAAACGCTTTCGGTGTGGTCCAGTGGGGCCGCACCTTGACCGTTTTGCTCATCTGCTATCGGAGCAAGGATATTCCAGCCAAGTTGGCATGCAGAAGATTCGTCTGGTCACATTTTTGAGTCGCTGGATGGAACAAGAACACATCGCGATTCAGAAACTCAATGAGCAGCGGATGGCCGATTTCCTGAAAGCGCAAAAGAAACCACTGCGCCGCCACCGCCAGGTTCAGCATACACTAACCCAATTACTTCAACATCTTCGGCGGTCGAAGATCATTCCCGACCAACGGCCTCCTCAAGTGAAAAACTCAACGGATCGGCTGATGCACGGGTACGGGCGATTCCTCTCCCAAGAGCGAGGACTCAGCCAAATCACTTTGGGCAACTATCTTCCCATAGCACGGCGTTTTTTGTTCAACGTGTTCGGCACTAAAGCCGTCCACTTGAACGAACTGGCCGCCAGGGATGTCCACACGTTTATTCTCCGCGACAAGTCCACCTCGAGCCCAAAGCGGGTGCAACTCACAACCAGCGGCCTTCGCAGTTTCTTGGGGTTTCTTTATCTACGCGGGCAATTAGCCATACCTCTGGCCGCGTCAGTTCCCGCCGTCGCCACTTGGCGCTTGTCGGCTCTGCCTCAGTTTCTGGAGCCGGAGCAGGTGCAGCGACTCTTGCAGAGTTGCGAGCGGAGCAACCCCTGCGGGCGGCGCGATTACGCGGCCTTGTTGCTTTTGGCCCGGCTGGGTCTGCGGGCCGGCGAAGTGGTTCACTTGTGCTTGGAGGACATCAACTGGAACTCCGGCGAAGTCTTGATCCGGGGGAAAAGTTCTCGCGAAGATCGCCTGCCGCTGCCGCCAGATGTGGGGCGAGCCCTGGCCACATATTTGCAGAAGGGGCGGCCTCGCTGTTCCTCTCGCCGCGTGTTCATCCGCATGAAGGCGCCACACGTGGGGTTTTCTAGTTCCGTCGCCGTCTGCGACATTGTCCGACGAGCTCTCCTGCGGGCGGAACTCCAGCCTGAACACAAAGGAGCTCACTTGCTGCGGCATTCCCTGGCCACTCAGATGCTTCGTGGAGGGGCTTCTTTGACCCAGATCGGCCAGATCCTCAGGCATCAACTGCCCCAGACCACTGAGATTTATACCAAGGTCGATTTGGCGGCACTCCGAGCGGTAGCCCAACCCTGGCCCGGAGGTGCTCGATGAACGCGTTAAGCCGCCAACTCAAACAGTACTTGGAACTGCGCCATCGCCTCGGGTTTAAACTATACGATACGAGTTGTGAATTGCGCCGCTTCGTGCGCTTTGCCCAGGAAGAAAAGGCCACACACATCACGACCAATTTAGCGGTTCGGTGGGCCACTCAACCGACAGGCTGCCTGCCTGCTCGCTGGGGTACTCGCTTAGGCATGCTCCGTCAGTTCGCCCGGTATCTCAGCGCCGTGGATCCGCGCACCGAGATTCCTCCCGAAGGCTTGCTGCCGTCCCACTACCATCGAAAAACTCCTTATTTGTACAACGACGAGCAGGTTTTGCAGTTGCTCAAGGCCGCCCAACAGATGCCTTCTCCCAAAGGCCTTCGAGCCGCTACCTATTCGACCTTGTTCGGCTTGCTGGCCGTGACAGGAATGCGTCTGGGTGAGGCGATCGGTTTGGACCGGCAAGATATTGATCTGGACCAGGGCCTCCTCAAGGTTCGGCAGGCCAAATTCAACAAATCACGCTGGGTGCCCATCCATCCCACCACTCGAGACAAACTCCAGCAGTACCGACGTGTCCGGGACCGACGGTGCCCTCACCCAAAGAGTCCAAGCTTCTTTCTCTCCGAACAAGGCACTCGGTTGACAGGATGCATCGTGCGTCATTGGTTTATCCGCCTATCCCACCAAATCGGATTGCGACAGCCAGCCGACCACCACGGCCCGCGCATTCATGATCTTCGTCACCGCTTTGTCATTGGGACACTGCGCAGATGGTATCATACGCAAGGGGATATCGAAGCCCAACTGCCCAAACTGGCAGCTTACGTTGGCCATGGCCATGTCAACGATACCTACTGGTACATTTCGGCCACACCGGAGTTGCTGCAATTAGCCACAGAACGTCTCGAGGGTAAGAAAGGGAGAGCTTTATCATGAAGGCCAAACCCAATTTCGCGGCGTTACTTCAAGGCTATTTTACGGATCGTCTCATCGGACAACGCAGTGCCAGTCCGCACACCATCGCCAGCCACCGGGATACGTTCCGCTTGCTCCTGGAGTTTGCCCAGAAGTCTCTCAAAAAAGCACCGACAGCGCTGACCTCTGGGGATCTGGATGCCTCTTTCATTGGCCGCTTTCTTGACCACGTGGAAAAAGACCGAGGCAACACGCCACAGACTCGCAACGTTCGTTTGGCAGCGATTCATTCATTCTTCAACTACGTGGCGCTCCAAGAGCCGAGCCTGTGTGCCTTGGCTCAGCGCGTCTTGGCTATCCCGGGTAAACGCCACAAGACCAAACCGGTGGACTTTTTGACCCGAACCGAAATCGATGCCCTGGTGGCGGCACCCGATCAGACTACCTGGTCTGGTCGCCGGGATTACACTCTCCTGCTGGTGGCGGTGCAAACTGGACTCCGAGTCAGCGAACTCATCGGACTGCGCTGCCAGGATGTTGTCTTGGGGACCGGTGCCCATGTCCGATGCCTCGGCAAAGGCCGCAAGGAGCGGTGCACACCGTTGCGCAGCGACGCGAGAACTGCCTTGCGCGTCTGGCTACGGGAGCACAACGGTCAACTCTCCGATCCCCTCTTTCCCAACGCTCAAGGGCGCCCGTTGAGCCGCGATGGAGTGGAATATCTCTTGGCCAAACACGTGGCCACAGCCGCCATGACGTCCTCCTCACTGAAACACAAGCGCGTCTCCCCTCATGTGCTGCGTCACAGTTTGGCCATGGACCTCTTGCAGCACGGCGTCGACCGTTCGGTCATCGCCCTGTGGCTTGGCCATGAATCCATGGAAACGACACAGGTTTATCTCCATGCGAATCTCGCGCTGAAAGAGCAGGCGCTCGCCAAGACAAACCCGGTCAAGGGAAAGCCCGGTCGTTACCGGCCGAGTGACAAGCTCATGGCCTTCCTGCAGAGCCTTTAGGAAATGCCGAGTCGAAAAGCAAAGAACCGAGAAATGGCCTAAGATTTAAGAGAAATAGTGGCATCTCTTCCAGATGCCCCTGGATATCGCGGACTGACATTCCGCGTGAATACATCGAAAGGATCTTGTCGTCGAACCCCGCCCAGCGCGTTTGGTTTTTCTTGACCATTCGCGGCTCAAACTCCCCGTTGCGATCCCGCGGCGTCTCGATTTCCACCTCGCCGAAATCACCCTTGAGCGTCTTCCGCGTCACTCCGTTCCGGCTGTTTCCGCTGTTGTTTCCCTCCGCAGCGTGTTTCTCATAACCCAGTTGCTCCGCCATCTCCGCCTGCATGGCCCGCTCCACCACCTGTTTGGTCAACTGCTTCAAAAGGTCATGAACATCTTCTGGCTTTCTCCCCTGCTTCAGCCATAGGTCGATCAACTCTTCCCGTACCGGTGCCGCCTGCTTCGTCTTATTCATTTCGTTCTCCTAGTTTCGCCGGAGAACGTTTACACAGTTTTCAGCACACCCTCTGCTCGTGCAGTCCCAACAGCCAGTGCGCACACGTCGGCTCAACGATGCAGCTTGGGATCAGGATTGCACCATCCGAAGATTTTGTAGATATCTCCGGAGAGGGGATGATTCTGGCTTAGAGGCAACGATACGGGCGCTGAATCGACTTGATTGCTG
>JAYTQD010000270.1:0-1487 GCA_043746935.1 Acidobacteriaceae bacterium
TGAAAGGCCGTAAGACCTTGTCGTCGGGTTGGAAAGGTCGTACAAAAGACTGGAAGCAATTCGAGAAGGCCATCGAAAGCACATGGAAGAGAAAGCAAAGCCAAGCTGGCCTAGTCTGCCGCCTAACCAGCGGCTGGAAGGGACGCCTCCGTGCTTCGCACTCCGGCGCCGCTCATCGGCGCGTTAGGCGTCAGAAGCAAGAGCATAGTGGCGATTTGTCCATCAAAGAGTTCGGACTGGAATACTGGCGCAGCTGAAAGAACAATGTGCTTCGCGATCTGTTTCATTGGTACAAAGCTTAAGTGCCGAGAAAGCATCATCCAAGAATTCGATTTGTTTTTAATCCGGCGCACTGCGGCGAAACGCCAGGGTCTACGAATTGGGAAGAGCCTCTGCGGCTTATCGCGTTGCAAGGCGCCCGGGCGCGTCTGAAGAAGAAAGGTCAGTGGTCCACCGTTCAAAGCCAAGTCAGTGGCGGGCCTGAGTCGCGAAGGTCGGTGGGCATTGAAAGGCCGCATGACGTTGTCGTCGGATCGGAAAGGTCGTACAAAAGACTGGAAGAGATTTGGGAAAGCCAGGGAAGTCAGATGAAAGAGAACCAAAGCTCCAGCTGGCCCAGTCAGCCGTCTAACCACCGGCTGGAAGGGATGCCTCCGTGCTGCGCACTGCGGCGCCCCTCAGCCGCGCGTTAGGCGTCGCTGAAGAGCTACTGTATGGCCTCGACACAAGGGACTCTCACCTCCTGGAAGCAGGACAAAGGATTCGGCTTCATCCGGCCGTTGGGCGGCGGTGTGGATGTATTTGTCCATATCCGAGATTTCGGACGCGTACCGCGACCCCCAATGGTTGGCGATTCCGTCACCTATCAACCGATGAAAGGGAAAGATGGAAGATATCGAGCGGCGGATGTCCGAATCGCCGGTGCCCCTCGCGCCCACCAGACCCACCGTTCGTCTCAGCCCAGGTCAAAGCTGAAAGCTGACCGCCCGTTTCCTGCGAAGACGACGAGTATTGCGCTAACAATGGCGCTGCTGGGTTTCGGATATTCCAAGCTACATCCAACCCTTACACCATCGACCCCGCCAGAGCCGAGACATGTGGAACAGGCAATTACAGAATCGGCGTTCTCGTGCGAGGGAAAGCGTTACTGTAGCGAGATGCATTCGTGCGCCGAAGCTACGCATTATTTAAACACTTGCCCCAATACCGAAATGGACGGTGACCACGACGGGGTGCCGTGCGAGAGCCAATGGTGCAATTGAGGTGCGAGGAGCAATATTGACCAATAGACACAGTTCATGGGGTTCCTTTGCCCGCTTCCAGTCAAAGAAGAATGGAGCGACGCCTAACCAGCCAATGGAGCGGACTCCTCCGTGCTGCGCACGTCGTCGCCGCTCATCGGCGCGTTATGCGTCACACAACTTGCCGCAGACCACTTGCGGTTACTATCCGGAGATCCCATGACCGACTATCTCGACAAAGTTGTG
>JAYTQD010000271.1:0-10833 GCA_043746935.1 Acidobacteriaceae bacterium
TGGCCTTTTTTTTAACGCGGGCCAACGCTGCTGTTTCCAGATGCGGATCTTTTCCTCATCCCGTTCCAGCGCCCGTCCGCTGGGACGCTGACAACTCCACCCCAACTGCCGCAAAATGCGCCAGACATGCGCGGCATGGTAGCGGACGCCGCATTGTTCCTCGATCAAGTGCGCCACCCGCCCCGAGGTCCACAAACTCGTTTCGTACCCCAGAGCTTCCGGCCCGCGTTTCAGCTCGCGTACGATCTTCCGCAAATCCTGCCCGCTCAGTAGCGGCTTCCGACCCGCCCGACCCGCCCGCTTCAGCCCGCGACGACCCTCGTTCTGTAACTGCACCGCCCAGCGGCTCACCGACTGGCGCTGCGCTCCCACGCGCCGTGCCACCTCGGACTGGCTGTATCCCTTCTCCAGCAGACGCGCCGCCTGCATCCGCCGCCGTTCCAGTTCTTCAAAGTCTCTGCGCACTCCCGCCGGATTCCCCATGCGCCAACAGTACCAGAAACTCCAAGAATGTCACTATATTATACAATGCTCAATAGAACCTCCAGACTGTTCTGGTCAATCTTGAACACTTCTATCGGCAGTCGCATCGAGTACACATCGGGGTACACATCTTAACGACCTTCCACGGACTATCAAGGACTTGCGGTGCCACCCGCCCCTTGCATGTTGTTGAAAAGCCTGTAATCACGAATCTTTCACGGCGATAACACGGGTTCGAATCCCGTCGGGGACGCCAAGATTCTAAAGGGCTTGCGCGGTTTTCGGTTTTAGAAGGTCGGAGTCGGGGCCGCTACGGGGGTCCTCTACTATATCGACCAGAGCCTTCACATGGCTCTGCCCTTTACGAAAGACCTTCAAAAGGCTCGCGAGACGCTCCCCTCGATTGAATCGCGTCCTGACCCCGGAGCAGATTTTCGAAGGGCGGGAGCGGACCGTTCGTTGCTGGCGGAGCATGGTCAGCAACTCTCCGCGAAAGCCTTTGTGGAATGAGAATCTGGGGAAGAGTTAATTCCTAGGCGAATGTGGATCTCGGAGCGGTGAGTGCCTCACGAAAGAGTAGAGAATCAGCATGACCAGGCAGCCCAGCCAGGGTACATATAACCCTGTCTTGAGGCCGCCGAATCTGGTTGATAGAGAACCCACCAACCAAGGCAGCGTTGCGCCTCCAAGACCGGCCAGCGCGAACATGGCTCCGCCGATGCGCGGAGCCATGCTACCGAAGCGAAGCGAGAGTAGGGAGATGTTAATGGGAAAGACCGACGCGAGACCTAAGCCCGTGATCCCTAGTCCCAGCATTAAGACTCCCATCGTGGGTGCTGTGAGGAGCACGGTAACTCCGCACAAAGCGATCAGCAAACCCAGGCTGGCCATTTCCAGTTCTCCCATCAAGAGCAGTAGCCGGGGTGCAAGCGCCCTGCCGGCCAGCAGAGTGCTCCAAAACACAGAGGGAGTAAGAGCCCAAAATGTAACAGGCGTGTTCTGCATGCGTTGGGCGTAGGACGCAATCCAGCCCCCGATGCAGTTTTCGGTACCAACGTAAAGGAAGAAGAGAGCAGCGAGGACAAACACGAAGCGGCTCCCCCAAATACCGGAGATCGCCGCGGATGTACGTTCCATTTTTGGCACATCCGGCAAGGCCAGAGCAGGAAATGTCAGGACCATAGCCAGGAGCAAGGAGACGGCCGCGATTCCGAGCAGAAATAGGTGGATGCGATGAGATGCCGCCAGGGCCTTAACTGCAAAGGGACAACCCGCTGCCCCAATTCCCCATGCAAGATTCAGCCAATTGAGCGCGGCGGCTCGCCCGTGAGGATTCCATTCCGCAATGAGCAGATTGCCGGCGGGGATTACAAAACCCAAGCCGACGCCGTAGCAGAAGACGGCCATGACGCCAGTGGTCCAAGGCGCATACGCCAAAACGACAACGCCCGTGGCCATCGCGCCCAAACCTGAGATCAGTGCCATCCGGTATCCCCAATGCTGGATGAGTAGGCCAGAGAGTACCACCCCCAGCATCGAGCCGGTGAACTGGGCGGTGAACAACGAGCCGGCTTGCGTGTCGTTGAGTGACCAGCGGGCGACGAGAACGGGAAGCATCGGCCCCAGGAAGGTGGTCATCACTCCAGTGAGTACGAAAGCAGCGTAGATGAGCAGAGGAGTTGCGTTCGAAGGCCGGTCCAATGGCTTGGTGGCGATCACGGTGGTCAACGGCTACTTCGCTTTCCGGCGCGCAGTCGCTTTCGTTTGGCCTATTTCCTGTTCGCTCGACAGCCCTGTAGATTGGCGAACAATCAGCTCCGGCTCAACCATGATAAGTCCGGGGAAGGAGTCAGACTTGGGCCGGACAATGCGTTGCAGTAAGTTTTCCGCGGCGATCACGCCCATCTTGCGCAAAGGCTGTTTGACAGTCGTCAGGCCCGGATTCTGATAGGCGGCGCCCGGGATATCGTCAAAGCCAACCACGGACACGTCCTCGGGAATCCGGAGTCCGGCTTCGCGCAGAGCGCGGATAGCGCCGATGGCGGAGATGTCGTTGAAGCTAAACAGAGCGGTAAAGGGCTCACGCTTGGCGAGGAGCTTTTGGGTGACGTGATAGCCCAAGTCCGGAGTCGGCACGTCTCCCCGCAATTGCGCCGTGAGTCCGGGATGAATCGTAAGATTGAGCCGACACGCGGTTTCGACGATAGCATTCCAACGCACTTCGGTGTCGGAACTGAATTCTTGTCCTTTAATGAATGCCACACGCCGATGCCCCAGTTGCACCAGATGCTCCAGCGCTAGTTCGGCCGCTCGGGCGTGGTCGAGCAAGATGTTCGTCACCCCCTTCACTTCGTTATGTCCGGAGATGGTCACGACGGGGATAGGAAAATCGTCATGGGTCCAGGGCGTATCCACCGCAATCAGCCCGTCCGCCGACCGGGCAAGCAACAGCTTGGGATATTCGTCGATCAGATCCAGACGGTGCCGATGACTGGCCACAAAGTAAAAGTAGCCTTCCCGCAGCAGGTGGTCTTCAATCCCGCTCATCACCATCGCGGCATAGCCCTCGCTCACCTCGGGCACCAGCACGCCGATCATGAAACTTCGCTGCGTACGCAGCGAACGCGCCACAAAATTAGGACGATAATTGTGCTTTTGTGCCGCTGCGAAAACGCGGTCTTTGGTTTCCTGAGGGATAGAATCCGCTACCGCTGACCGGTTCATCACTAAAGAGACCGTTGCAGGGGAAAGCCCGAGACGGTCGGCCAGAGACTTCAAACTCACTTTCTTTGCGTGTTTCCCATCCCGTGGTGGGGCACTCGTAAATTTCTTGGGCGACACGAGGGCAGTGTCCCATAAGCGCGGCCACAAGGCAAGCGTGACTGCGTGGCCTTCTTGCCTGTTCAGTGTTCACCCTATGCTTTCCTTCGAATGATCCAGACACACAACAACCGTAAAAATGCGCTTAAGGGAGAAAAATCTAGGTTTCTCAAATCCCCGACGGTTCGAGGCGCGCAGTGCCTAAAGACGCAAATAATTGCTCGATCACTTGCGACCCGCAATGAAGGCGCGCCCTGAGACGAATCTATCGCGCTTGAATCGTCTCTTGTTGAGTCCGCGAGCACAAAGGTTCCCGGGGGAGCACACTCTAAGGCTGTTTCTCTCCTCGAGATCTCGGAGCGGTTTGCTGAGTTGGAGCGGTGAACTGGCCGCCCAAAGCGTTTGCCGATTCGTCTTTCACGAAGCCGATCGCGTCGAGAGCCGGTTGAATTTCCGGGTTCGACATGAATTGCTTCCAAATCAGGCCGGAGCGGTAGTTCTCGATCATGACCGCGGTGGGAGCCTGGTTGAGGCCCATATTGACGTCTTCGAACCAGTTCTTGGTTTGGTTGAAGCCGTCGCGGAAGCCGTAGATGCCCCAGAGCTGCCCGCCCAGATCCCGATAGAAGTGCTTCAGCGCCTTCATAGATTCAACGGGCGTATAGGGGAATGAGGCGAGGGCGGCGGTGCACGTGATGGTGCCGTTGTCATCCGAGGGCAGGGAGCGGCCGCCATCGGAGTTGACGCCTGCCGAGCGTCCCCAGGTGTCGTCGCCATAGCCGACAAATTGGAGAGGATTGTCCATCGCATAGGCGTGGGCGATGAGAGCGATGTTGCGATTGTTCTGGAAGTAATTGGTGTAGCGGTCGCGTTTGCCGCGCGGGTCGAAGGCTAGGAAAGAGTAGTGCGTGAAGAAGAGTTCGCCGCCGCTGCCCACGCCAACTTCGAGTTTCTTACCGTAGTAAGTGTTGCCGTTGGTGTAGTGGTCGCCCTGGGTGGTGCGTCCCCACCCCTGGCGGTACTCCACCGCGAGATCGGATTGACTCGCGAATCCACTATGGAACATGGTCGCGGGAACCGCATGCGTGGGCGATGCGATCGCGAGAAGATAGATGATCATGGTTTCGTTCCATCCGATCAGGGGGTGGTGGAGGTAGAAGCCGTGATCGGGCGACCAGTGCCAGTAGAGGAAGTTGGGGTCGGGTCCCTGGCGGTACCACTCCCATTCCACGCTTTTCCAGAGGCTGGTGACGGTCTTGCGGATCTCAAGTTCTTCGGCGTTGTCGTGGTTGAAGTACTGGCGAGCCACCAGCAGACCTTGCATGAGAAAGGCGGTTTCGACGAGGTCGCCGCCGTCGTCATAGATCCCGAAATACGGGATGACCTTTCCTGTGCGGCCATCGAGAAAGTGCGGCCAGACGCCATGGAAGCGGTCGGCCTTAGAGAGGAAGCGGACGATCTTGAGCAGGCGGTCAGCACCCTGCTCGCGCGTGATGAAGCCACGGTCGGCTCCAACGATCAGCGCCATGATGCCGAAACCGGAGGAGCCGAGCGCGACAAGATTCTTGTCGCCGGGAAGGATTTCGATGGCCATGCCGGCGTTTGGGTGACCGGCTTCCCAGTAATAGCGGAAGGAGGCTTCTTGCACCATGGTGAGGAGTTCGTCGTCAGTGAGGACTCGAGTAGAGGCTTGCACTTCGGCTGAAGTTGGAGACTCGTTGCCACTGGCATCCACCGCGGTGATTTTGTAGGACGCAGTTTTGCCGCTCGCTCCAAGGAAGTCTTCATAGCGGCCGTGATCGCCGCGTTGGATGCCGATTGGGGAGTAAGGTTGGCCGTCAGACGAGCGGTAGATTTTGTAGTACTGGAGAGTTGGGTGGGCAACAGGAGTCCAGCTCAGGTCGATGTGGCGGTCGTAGCCCTTCGCCGTCAGGCCTGTTGGTGTTGCGGGCGGGCGGGTGGTGGCCGGATGGTCGTCGCCGACTTCGATGTCGTCGAGGTAGAGAGTATGAGGTTTGCCGTCGTCGAGCCCTTGGACGAGAGTGATGCTGACGAGTTTGTGCGGGTCGAAATGCTTGTCCTGCGTATTGTTGACCTGGCCGACGAATGAGTCGAAGGGCAGCCGGACGCGGACCCATTTCCGGGCGGGAAGGTTGGCGAGCGAACCCATTAGCCGAATCGTGGGTGTGCCCAGACGGTCGGAGTCGTTCAGATAGATCCGCGGAGAGGCAACCGCAGCGAGGTCTTCCGTGGCGTAGCACCAGAGGAAAAGATTCCTACCGGAAAAATCGGAAATGCTGTAGCGGGGGCGGACATAGAGGGTCGCTGCCCAGTCGCCTCCGGTCTGCGAGCGCCAGTTCAGGCGCAGCGAGTTGGGCGGAGTGACGAAGTGATTCTCTTCCACGGGAATTTTGAGGTGGTCGAGCTCGAGTTCACTGGGGGCAACGAAGGAGCCAAGGCTGTAGTAGTAGGAGCCGTGGGTAATGCTGTTGTCGAAGGCCACATGGCGGTCATAGTCGAGTTGGGCCTGGGCGGCAAGCGGTAGCAGGAGCGTCAGCGGGAGTAGGAATAATCTCGTCACGATATGTTTTCCTGGAGTGCTTCGTTCTATGGTAGAAGGCACCATATGTTGGGGCGTTACCTTCACTGGGATGGAGGGCATCACGCGGGTCACAAATCTCCTAGGGGAGAATCTCAAGAGTGGCGGCGGTGCCGCCTGCGGAATTCGGGCTGATCCATACCGTCACAAGCGAAGGCTCCGCCGCCAAGCGGTTGTGGTCATTCCATAGTGCGAACGACTCCGGGTCCAGAGAGAAAGTCACTTTCCTGGTCTCCCCCGGGGCCAGCGAAATTCGCTGAAAGCCCTTCAGCGCGCGCACCGGCTGTGCAACGCTCGTGCCCTGCAGCCGGACATAAAGCTGAACAATTTCATCCCCGGGAGCTTTTCCCGTGTTGGTCACGGTAGCACTTGCCGTCAGCGCCGTGGAAGTCTTGCCGGTTTTCAGTGCGCCGTTGAGCGCAGCGGCATTCAGATGTTTCGCGCTGATCTCCGTGGAACCGTACCCGAAAGAAGTGTACGACAGCCCGTAGCCAAAGGGGAATTGTGGGCTATTCAACTCGTCAATATAGCGAGAGACATACTTGTCGTCTCCCTCTCCGGGCTTGGTCAGATCGGCCTTATCGGCGGGGCGTCCAGTGCTGAGAGCGTTGTAGTAAAGCGGCACTTGGCCAAGCGCTCTGGGCCAACTGACCACGAGCTTTCCGCTGGGGTTGGATTCGCCGAATAAAGTTCGGACCAGCGCGGGCCCGGCTTGCACGCCGGGGAACCAGGACGCAACCACCGCGGGAACATGCTCAAAAGCCCATGGAAGCGTCAGAGGACGACCACTGAACAGGAGGAGGACCACGGGCCTTCCCGTTGCGACAACTTTCTCCAGAAGCTCCTGCTGCCGGCCGGGAACGTCCAATTTGGAACGCGACGCAGCTTCCCCGGACATTTCAAAAGGATGCTCGCCGAGGGTAAGTATTACCAGATCGACCTGGTTGGCGATTGTGATCGCATCCGACATCTCTTGATCGGTGCCCTCGCGGAATCCGGTACCCTTCGAGCGAAGAACGTTTTCTTTTCCCAGGCGCTGGACCAGCCCCGCTTGCAGTGGAGCCACGTCGCCACCCTGACCCAATCCGGCCCAGGCCCCGAGCATCATGCCGGGATCATCCGCAAGCGGACCAATGACTGCGACCTTACGGACCTTGCTCGAAAGTGGTAGCAGCGGTGTTCCGCTGGGTCCGAGCGCGTTCTTGAGCAGGACGAACGACCTCTCTGCCGCGGTCCGGGCCACCGCGAGGTATTCCGGACGCAGCATGGCGCCAGCTTCCTTGCTTTCGTCCACGTAGGGATTTTCAAAAAGGCCCAGGGCAAACTTCACGCGCAGCACGTGGCGCACAGCTTCATCGAGTTTAGCCTGTGAAACGACTCCCGACTCGACGAGATGTGACAGATGATCGTGGTAGAGGCTGCTGGCCATATCGACGTCTACGCCGCTGAGGAACGCCTTGCGCGCCGCGGTCTCGCCGTCGTTGGCAATGCCGTGCGGGATGAGTTCGGCGACGGAAGTCCAGTCGCTGTCCACAATGCCCTGAAACCCCCACTCCTTGCGCAGGATCTGGCGCAGAGTGAACGGGTTCGCTGACGCGGGAATTCCGTTCAGTGAATTGAAGGCGCTCATGATGCTCGCCGTGCCCGCGTTCACGGCGGCGTAAAACGGCGGCAGATAGAACTGACGCAAAGTATGCTCGGAAATTTCGGTCGTGTTATAGTCGCGGCCGCCTTCAGCCGCGCCGTAACCAACAAAGTGCTTGGCACAGGCTGCAATGCTGTCCGGTTCATCGAGCCGCTGTCCTTGATATCCACGAACGTAGGCGGCTGCCATCAGGGATCCAAGATAGGGATCCTCACCGGCGCCTTCCGCCATTCGGCCCCAACGGGGATCCCTCGCAATATCGACCATAGGGGAAAAGGTCCATCGAACGCCGCTGGCGGAAGCTTCCCGCGCCGCGATATGGGCTGCTTGTTCCACGAGTGCCGGATCCCAAGTGGAAGCTAGCCCTAGCGGGATCGGGAACTCCGTGCGAAATCCGTGAATCACGTCCAGGCCAAATAAGATCGGGATGTGCAGCCGTGACTTCTCGACCGCAACGTGCTGATAAGCATTCACTTCCCGCGCGTTGGATATGTTGAACAAGGCTCCGATCTCACCCTTGGAGATCATGTCGTTGTAGTCGGTTCGATTGGTGCCCGGACCGGTGGGCTGCCCCGCTGAGTATTGAGCCAGCTGTCCCACCTTCTCTTCCAGGGTCATCTTGCGGAGAAGCGATTCTATTTTCGGCGCAAGGCTAGGGTCGTAGATGCCTTTGTGAGGCACGCTGCTTGGAACCGATGCGGGAACTGAGATATCGGACTGAGTTCTTGCAGTCTGACCCTCCGTTGCGCCGCATGTGAACGCCAAGAGCAAGAAAGTGAAGCGCTTCGAAATCCGCACGTATCTGTTACCCTCAGCCTGATTCTGCAAGAGTGGGTTCCGTGGTTCGATAGTCATCAGTCCGAGACATAGTACCACTTTATATTTCGGTCACGCTGTAACTAAATCGATTTTGTCTGGGTGTTGCTCAGATTGTCGCGAAAGCCGCTAACCTCGCGTGGCTATTTGGATGGTCTGGTTGCGGGAACCTCGAGGAGAACGAGTCCATTAACCGGTATCTCCAGTGCGAGCGCACCGGTCTTGAGCTTTACGTTCTCCCGAGGCCCGGGCTGGGACGCACGATTGAGTTCTCGGATCTGCCCCTGCGTGGGATAGGGCGGGCTACCCATTTTTTGGTAGGCAACGGGTGTATTCCCGTGGGTTGCGTCGACGCGGCTCACGAACATTCGACTTGTTGGTGAGACGCCCTGGATCGAAAAGTTTAGGATCTTCGAATGACCCGGCTTGTCAGGGTCTACAAGATTCCACGCGACGATCACTAGTGTGCCATCCCCCCGTCGAGTGACCAGAACACGGGGCGAAGCATTTTCGATTCTCTGGTCGCCCAATTTGTGCAGGAGCGCGAACCCATAGTAGCTGGGCTTCTTGATGCCTCCAAGAGCGATCAAGCCAAACCCGCCGTCGAAAGGCTCAGTCTTCGGTCCGTTTTCCTCAAACACATCGCTGAAAGTCCAAAAGGACAGCATGGTTACGAGGCCGTCGCACTGGCGAATGTCATCAGCGAGCGCGGCGCCGACATAGACGGTGTCTCGCGCTTGCAGCGAGCCAAACGAGGGTACGTTCCACTCCGTCCACATGAGCGGGAGTTGGGGGCGCGCGGATTCGGCGATCTCGTCGTGCACCTTCTTCACGGCGCGGCAGAGCCTTTGGTCCATCGAGATATCCTCGCTGGTACCGAACAGATCCTCGACGGTATCGTCGGCATAGCCGTGACTCGAGATGAAATCGGTGGGGACGTTGTTAGCAGCGGCGTGGCGAATAAAATCATCGACCCAGTGGGCGGAGGACGTAGCCGGGCCGCCGACGCGGAGCCGCGAATTTACCGATTTTAGCGCCCGAGCAGTGTGGTCATAGAGCTCGAAGTAGGTGGCCTGCTTCGGGTCTCCAGTCCAGAAATCGATATTGGGTTCGTTCCAGACTTCGAAATACCACTGTGCCACCTCGTCAATCCCGTAGCGATCCACCAAGTGCTGTCCGAATGCCCGTATCAACCCGTCCCATTTGTTGTAATCCTTGGGAGGCGAGACGATCGGTCTGTACCAGAAGGGGTGTACGTCCTGGCGCAGCGCGAGTTTCCTGGGCATGAAGCTGATCTCAACGAATGGGCGGACCCCGTTCGCGAGCAACCCATCGTAGATTTGATCGACGTACGAAAAGTTATAGACGGGGTTGCCCTGCTCGTCTTCGTCATAGACTCCATCCTCGTCGTGGAGAATATTGTGAAAACGGGCGTAGCGAAACCCCGTAGCTTTCCTCACTTCGCGTAGATCGTTGCGGTAGCTTTCGCGCAGAGTGAGGATGGCGCGCCCGGAACCAAATGTTTGTTCCCAAAAGTGGGGGAAGGGTTTCGTGGCTGCGTTCGCTTCGATGACCACTTTCTCAGAAAGTGCCTGAACATGGGCCAACGTGGACGCGGCACAGATAAAAACGACGGTTAAACATGCACGCAGTGGCGAATACATAAGTCTTTCATACCGCCAATGGGGGACGCATTACAAGAGGCAAAACGTCTTGCATTATTGTGCGTCCCTTCTAATCGCCACAGATCCTGTTTTATAAATTCACCGAGCCAGGAGCCCTGAGACGAAATTCAGTTCGGGTAAGGCGCGCCTTTGCGAACGATGCGGATGCGATGATCCGTGAATTGGGAATGCATCCCGGGAAGTTCGTATTTCGGCATGTGGCAGGTGACGCAGCCTTGGGTGGCGACTGGGCAAGCTCTCCCCGGACGATCCTTGGAGGGCTTCAGATTCTTGCTCGCCCGGTGACACTGCAGACAGCGCTGGTCGTACGATCCCACATCATGCACGAGCTGCTGATGGGGATTGTGACAAGCCAGGCAGGTTAGGCGGGCGTCGCCGAGCCTCCAACACTTGCTGGTTTCGAGGCGGTAGGGTTGAAAACGAACGTTCCGAACATCATAAAGACCCATCAAGCTCACGTCGACAAGGGTGCGGTGACAAGCTCCGCAGAACTCCACCGAGGCCACCTGTTCCAGAGATGCAGGGTTAAAGATCAGTTTCTTGCCGGGCTCGAAATCCCCATCCTTCATTGCGGCAACGTGTTTTGCGCCCGGGCCATGGCAAGCCTCGCAGGTGACTCCTTCGGTTAAGTGGGCGGGATCAAAGTGACCTCGGATCGTTGATGCCGAGGTGTGACAGCCAAAGCAGAGATGCGTCTCGGAGTCGTCCATGCGGCGGCCAAGGGCGCTCTCGATACTGGCGGGCGTGGCGCGGGGATGTCCCGGCGTGAAGTCGAGTCCTTCGAT
>JAYTQD010000272.1:0-4077 GCA_043746935.1 Acidobacteriaceae bacterium
CCAGCAAGAGCTAACCCAGCAAGAAGCCGCAAAGCGTATGGGGATCACCCAACCTAAGGTATCTGACATGATGCGTGGCGATTTCTCCAACCTGTCCGAACGCAAACTGATGGATTGCCTGAATCGGCTCGGCTACGACATCGAAATCAAGGTAAGGCCGGCCTCCAATCCTGTCGGGCATGTGATGCTGGCAATCGCTTGATGTAAGCGGCTCTCTATGAACCATACTGCCTTCCCGTGATAGCCAGCGTAACGGCTCAAACCTAACAACGTATCAGTGGCGGCACTGACTGCCTGGCGATTTGCATGATCGGCGGCCACGCCAGATTTATCGGCCAAGAGGTGGAAGGAGCAGAGCAAGTCCGTTCTGCCGTACGCGCGCAAATCGCCGCCGGAGCTGCTGTCATCAAAGTCATTGCGTCAGGCGGCGTCCTCACGCCAGGCACCTCGCCAGATCAAGCACAAATGACTGTGGAGGAACTCCGGGCCGCCGTGGACGAAGCGCAACGAGTGAGCTTCAAGAACGCCTTGCGGGACGGAATCCAGATTGCGATAGGGACGGACGCCGGAACGCCCTTCAACTTCCACGGCGAAAACGCCCAGGAACTCGAACGGATGGTCGCCTTTGGCATGAGCCCGATGCAGGCCATTCTCGCCTCGACCTCCGCCGCCGCGCGCTTGATCGGGATTCAAGACCAGGTGGGAACGATCGAGAAAGGAAAGCTGGCGGATCTTCTCTTATTCAAAGGCAATCCACTTCGCAGTATTGACCTGCTCCGTGACCGCAGCAGGATTATCGGCGTCATGCAGGTAGGCAAGTTTGTCGCAGGACCGCTTTCAAGGACGTGAAACGTTACATCCATTAATCGGTACTGAATCGAACAGACAAGGTCAGATGAATTTGGGCCTCGAAGGACCGCTCCCGGCCAAGAGCGGAAGTTCGGCGCCGAGATCGCACCGCCATAAAGCGGTCCTCAGCCCTGTCGCATTAACGTCGGAGATGACCGGCGGACAGTAGGCGGGCAAAGCCCGTCGATAGGACGTCCGTGTCGATCGACCTGTTAAACGGCGCATTGGCGCGCTCACCGAAACCTGCGGCCAGGGTCACCTCTCGTCAACGACTACTTCGAACACCCCTTCGGTCTCCATCTCCATTCGAAACATCGGCAGCAGAGGCGCCTCACAGTAGTAGTGTGCGGAGAAAACTCCGCGAAATACGTTCTTCTCGAAGAACCCTACAGCACGGCCCGTGTACCGCATGCGAATCGAGACACCCGCAGTTGTCGATTCCCACGTTGCGATGCTAAAGAGAGTCTCCCCCTCGCTGACTTCAACATCGCCAATTACATCGAAAACCGATGGCGCGTCTGGATCAGTGGAGATTTCGTCAGTAAGTGCAATGTACTCCACGTCCATTAATTTCTTGTCTAAAGCGAACCTCAACAGCTCGTCGTGAGGCATGGACCACTGTAGTTTGGCGCGAACGCGCGAGTCCGAATCGCGGTACACAGTTCCGCCTGTAATCGCAATTCGAAGTCCGCCCAGACGACGACACGTCTCGTCTAGGCGTTGAACTTCTACATCGGGAAGAGGGATGTTGACCGACCAGGTTGACTTACCGTGGCGAATCTCGCCACCCCGGATTGGTGCTCGTGAACGGAGGCCCTCTGCCAACGGGTTTCCGAGATCCACAATTGGCGGAGTGCAGTCCCTCCGAACTGCATCAGGAGATAGCAAGCCAGCGAGCTGTTTGGCTAAGGAGGCAGCGTCTGAGATGGTCAGATCAACGAGCGGATTTTCAGCCGAAGTCTGCGATGTGTGGTGGACGGTGAGGCGCACCCCGTTGAGAATGGCAGCATATGCCGCCGAAACCTCAGGATGGCGTGCATACGTAATTGCTTGCTCAATCGCATCCACGTCAATAGGCTCATGCGGTGCCTTCGTCTCCAACACCCATCGCCCCGCGCCAAGCACAGAGAGCACAAAATCTGCGCGTCCGCGAAGCGGCGGATCGCTCGGCTTTTTTCGACCAAGGGACTGCCGTGCATACGTGAGCGAAAGTTCACGCGAGATGTCATTGGACGTACCTCGCCGGTACCCTAATGCAGCTAGCAGAGGCTCCGCAATTTCTGCGCGCACATCGGTTTCGTTAGCGCCTTCGAGTCTCACATAGTCCTCCTCGAACCAAGCCGGGGGTGAGGGCGCCGTCTAACGTCCGAGCTGAGGCGCGGCCCGGTCAGGGACGGCGCCTCCAGCGAGTGGTTAGGGCTGCGGCTTGCTTAGCCCACTCGTAAGTTTAAGTAACTCGTCCGCCACATATCCCCTGAGAATCCGCAGCGACACCGCTATCGTTGACGCATCAAGAGTGCGCACGTATTCGTTCTCTCCAATGGTTAGCAAGTGGTGCCACCAACCATAGCTAATTCGATTATGCAGAGACATCAGTCCAAGCAAATGCTCTGGTGAAACTGCATCGACGAACAAGGATCTTGGGACTGCAATCTTTTCGCTAGATATTCCTTCTTTGACGCCAGCATAGAAGTTTTCGAAAACATTCTTCCTGATTTTTGGTGTCTTATGAACAAGACCAAGATGTAGCGCAGTAATTACAAAAATGTCCGTGTAAGCATAGGAGATACTCAATCCCGATTCGCTAACATCAATCAGAATGAGGATTACCCCTCCTTGGACACCGACCCCAAAGGGTGAGGATTCAAATCCAAGCCTAGAGCAGAACTCCATATCTGGACGCAGAATTGCCTTATGAATATCCCAGCTTGACGTGGTTGCCGCTCGTTTATCCTTCTTATTTGTAATGAGAACAGTTTTGAGCTGAATCTTTCTAACGCTGTCTCGATCATCAAGGATGATGTCAAAGCCATCTCTATCTACATCTGGCGTGTAAAGGCTTAAGTCATATCCATCCAAGGCTGCAGATAACTTAAGGTCATAGAACAACTTATAGTTGATCAGAGACTCCTTTGCTCTGCTATTCACGTCTGCCAGCAGAAACTTTTCCAATTGACTGCTCATGAGACGATCTCTCCACACAGCTCTACCAATGTTTAGACGGATCCGCGTAAGAGCTGGATCCGACCATTTCTGTCCGTATAACACACCACTACTGTTCGTGAAGAATACGCCATGCTCGTTGTCGTTTCAATGAGTTGCGACGGTGGGACCATTTATCACGGGTTCTTATGCGGATCGGTGTAAGCCCCCCCTTCTGGTAGCGGTCGGTCGTGTACTTCTGCTATGGTTCAAAAGCGGTCATTGCCTCGGTGACCGGCACGGAAACGGATCCGCAGGGTTATTCACGGCAGGTGAACAGGCGGCATGCCGCGGGCATGCTCGTGGCAGCGGCAAACGCGGCGGCGGCCAGGCTCACTGCGCAAGCCGTCGGTGCGCCACCGGCGTTCAGTCTTCCACGCCCACGCCGATCACGATGAGAACCGCGTAGTCCTGCTTCATGCAACCCTCGACCGGAGGCATTGCTCCCCCTGGCGCAACGGGAAACGCCGTCTTCTGCGCGTTGGCCGGCGAGCACGACCCACCCACCGCCGCCGGTGTATAGCGCGCGGAGCGGCAGGCCAGGTGCGTCACGTCGTAGAGCGTCGCGCCTTGATCGAGCTCCCAGCGCCTGTCGCCATTCCTGTCGGCTGGATGAATGGTCAGCACCGCCGTCACGTCGCGGGCGCCCGTGACCAGGTATTTGCCGGGAGGGAGCGGAAAGGTCGGCTGCTCCATGATCAAGCCGTGTTCCTCCAGCCACCAGTCCCTGGCGTCGAATTTCCAGCCCGCGGGCGCGATGCCGCCGGCGTTCTTCAGCCGATCGTAGCTGTTCAGCCCGACCCCTCGGGGGCCCGGGTCCAGGGTCCACAGGCCCCACGATTGCGCGCCGCCTCCGGAGCTCGCACCGGCTTCACCCAGGGCCGCGATGAACTGCGCCGGCACGCGCTGGAACCGCGTCCCATCGGCACCGGCGGCAAGCGCCGGCCGAACCGCGGCGCCCAGCGCGGCAAGCAAGCCCATCGCCATCGTTGCGCGGCGCATCCGCTGCGGCGTTGCCGGCAATGG
>JAYTQD010000273.1:0-4071 GCA_043746935.1 Acidobacteriaceae bacterium
TTGGCGCACGAGAGCGTCTTGTGGCAAACTTGCCTTAGATGCCTACTGACCACATCCTCACCCTCCTCATCGCCGAACGTGACAAGCTGAACCGCGCAATCGAGGCTCTCAGCGGCCCCGTAAAACGCAGAGGACGCCCACCGAAGAGCGCTACTGCACTGCCGGCGACAGCCCCAGCGCCGACCAAGAAAGCAGCCAAGAAACGGACCTTCACAGACGAACAGCGAGAGGCGCAGGCAGCGAGGATGAAGCAGTATTGGGCCAAGCGAAAAAAGGGGAAGTAGGAAACGATAATGGCGGACGAAATCGCGCTCCCCTACTCCTCAACCGCAAAATGGGAACAGATCGTTCCAATGCTGCAAAAGTTACACAGACCTTGAAGAACGCTCTCAGCGTCACCGCCATGACGTCCGGTGGTTCCTCAATACAAATCGAGTCTTTAGCGGCCTAAACGTTTCTTTGACGGCCATCGCTGCCACGACTGTGTTCGTGGCCCTTTCAAAAAAGGTACAAGACTTGAGTACGGGGCCACAAATCGCAATCACCGCGGTCTGTGTACTACCATCCATTTCGATGAGCCTGCAAAGGAATGGCAGCTCAAAGCCCGTGAGAAGGGGCCACTTGATTCAAGCTGAGGAATGTCGGCAGCTCATGAAGGAGCTGGACTTGTACATGACAATCCCGCCCGAGAACCATTTGGTTGCCATCCCTCGAATGGTATAAGCGGTACAGGCTAGTGATCACCAGGCCCGCGTTACGACCGGAGTGAAAGCCCGCTGGACGGGCGTGCTGTCGAAGCCAAATGGGGAAGAGAAGAAGACGGCTTAAGCTACTTTGCCGGGAGATAAACGGCATCGACTGTAGCTCAACTGATCTGTCGAGATTCTGGTGGCTCAGGCCTTGGTGGAACGCATTCCGATTGTGAGCAAGGACTTGACTCTGGCGGCGTACGGAGTTGAGTTGATCTGGTTGGGGTCAACCCGCGCAGCTTGCTTTCGAATCGCAGGCTCGGCTCAAACTCTTCCATCCGCCGCCGATAAGACCCTAGTCGATCCACTCATGGAAAACGCAGACAGTCGAACGGCGGAATTGTTAGGGCTTCGAGAGCGAGGCCTCGGTGCGGTGTGGATCCACCCTTGCTGTCTCCTCATCCTATTTCTGGCGTTGCCCCATGATTGGCTGAAACCGTCCCTTCTTTATTCGCTGGGGGCGGTCGGAGCGTTCTCTTCCGTACTTCGGGGGATGCTGATCTGGCGTTGGAATCACTGGATTGATGACGGCGCAACCCTGCGTCCAACCTGCTGGCGCGTGGCTTGGACAATGTCGAGCTTGAGCGCAGCCGCGTCCTTGGGTTTAATCTTCGCCCTCTGCCTTGGGGCGAGTGGCGATGTCAGGACCACTATCGGCGTCTGCCTGGCGGGAATGAGCGCCGCGGGTATGGTCATCAACGTCCCTTCCTGGCCGCTGGTGGTCATGTTTGTGGCAACAGCTCTTTTGCCGTCCATTTTTGCGGAACTGATGCGGTCCACCAGGGCGGATGCGGGATTGGCGATTCTGTCGATGTTCTTCATGGCATTTTTACTGTTTCAGGGCCGAAATTTGAATCGGCAGTTCTGGCAATCGTACCATCTCAGGATTTCACTGCTGCAACGTACAGAGAAAATGGAGGATGCCGTCCGTTTGGCGGAAACGCAGCAGGAAATGATTCAGCTTGCCCAGAACGCCGGAAACCTGGCGCTGTGGGACTGGAATCTGGTGACGGGGGAGGCACAATGCAGTGAGCAGTGGTTTGTCTTTCACGGGATTACCGGCCGGCGGAATCCGATTACGCTGGATGACTGGTTGGTCACGATGCATCCTGAAGACCGGGACGGGGCGACGCTTCGGGTAACGGAAGCGCTGGAACAGGACGCGCAATACAGCTACGACTATCGGGTCGTTATGGACGATGGCTCGATCCGTTGGGTGAACAGCCGTGGGCGGATCTTTGTGGCTCCGGATGGAACTCCCCTGAGAATGCTTGGCGCATCCGTCGATATCCATTCGAGGGTAATCAATGAACGCGCCCTTCGCGAACAGGCCGATGTACTGCGGGAGACGATCAGCCATAGGGACTCGCAAGCTGAGATTCTGAACCAGACGGTGGAGGAATTGAAGATTGCCAAGGCCGAGGCGGAACATGCCTTACTGGCGAAAGGTACTTTTCTGGCCCACATGAGCCATGAGATACGCACGCCGATGAATGGAGTGATCGGCATGGCGGACATCTTATTGACCACGCACCTGACAGCGGAGCAAATAGACTACACCGAGACCATACGAAGCTCGGGCGAGTCGTTGTTGTGCGTGATCAACGACATCCTTGATTTCTCTAAGATCGAGGCGGGAAAGCTGCAGGTCGAACAGATTCCGTTCAGTTTGTACGAAGTCGCAGAGCGGTGTATCGAGCTGCTTTCGGAAGGGGCGGCGAAGAAGAGTTTGTTGTTGCGTCTTGACGTCGACCCCGATGTTCCGCTGTTGATTCTGGGCGATCCGGCAAGGCTCCGGCAGGTATTGTTGAACCTGATTGGCAACGCCATCAAGTTTACTCCAGCAGGTTCGGTTGAGGTGAGAGCGGCGGCGCTGCATCAAGGCGCCGGGAGGTGTACGCTGCAGATTGAAGTTCAGGACTCGGGAGTGGGGATCAGCGAGGAGGCACAAACCGGCCTGTTTCAGGCTTTTGCGCAAGCGGATTCGACGACCACGCGGCAGTTCGGCGGAACCGGGCTTGGGCTGGTCATCTCCAAGGGACTGGTGGAACTGATGGGAGGCGAAGTTCGGATTGCCAGTTTCGCAGGTGTCGGCTCAACATTCACCATCGCGATTCCATGTGGGATTCCGGCGGACCAGGGTGTGGGCGCCGCATGTAGTTTGGAGTTTTACGGCCGCCGCGTTCTAGTGCTGGAACAGTCGCCGCAAGACCGGAAGATCATCGAGCAAAGCCTTCGCCGGTCGGGAATGTCGGTGGATTGGGCGAACGACCGGGAACATCTGCTGAGAATAGTCGTTTACAGTCCTTATTTTTTCGACGCGATCCTGATCAGTGTGGATGCGGTTGAGACCACAGAAGTCGAATTTGCGCAAGCGGTGCGGCGAGTAGCAGCGCGGACTGCGATCGCGATGGTGACGGCGCGGCGCTCGCCGGACGATCAGACACTTGCCGGACGGGCAGGCGTCGCGCTGCTCTTGCGAAAGCCTCTTCGCAGTACGGCCTTGGTATCTGGACTGAAGAGCATACTGAGGCTTCAAGACCCGATGGCCATGCCCCAAGCCCCGGAAATTGATGGCCTCGCGCCACGGCGCAAGAACCTGCGCGGAAGGGTGCTTGTGGCGGAGGATAACCTTGTCAATCAGAAGGTCGCAAGGGGATTGCTGACGCGAATGAACTATGAGGTCGAGGTCGTTGGGGACGGACTGGCGGCGCTGCACGCGGTTCTCGCCAATTCATACGATGTGGTTTTAATGGACGCAAATATGCCGGTCATGGATGGACTGGCGGCAACACGCGAGATTCGCAAGGCGATGGGAGGCAGGAAGCTTCCTATTATCGCCTTGACCGCGAGTGCTCTGGCGAGCGATCGGGATCGCTGTTTTGATGCCGGGATGGACGATTACCTGTCCAAGCCGGTGCAGGTTGCAGAACTGCGGCGGGTGCTGGATCATTGGGTTCGGGGTTCAACGGAACCAGTTGAGCTTGTGCATTAGTTGAGCTGTTTGCAGACTCATCCCGAGGTAAGTGTTACGTTGGCTGTTTTGGGCGCGACAGGCCTCGTATGGACGGTGCCGCGTGGTACCCTAAACTGAATTTCTTACTTAAACAATTCATTTTTTCAGCCCATTTGTGGGCCGGCTGAACCCCACGCGTTAGCGTGGGGTTCCCCGCTCTGACGAGCGGGGTTAACTCAAGAGGCCGGCTGAAGCCGGCCGACAAGTTAAAGCTTGCCCACAATCGTTTGCGAGCATCCGAATCATATAAATGAAACAAACCGTTCCGTTCCGGCGCCTGTTCTTAACGCTCTTGTTGGGTTCAGC
>JAYTQD010000274.1:0-1482 GCA_043746935.1 Acidobacteriaceae bacterium
GCGGCTGGGAAAGCAAGTCCGTCGAAGAGCAACAGGCCGAGGCGACCCGGCCCAGAGGCGAAGCCAAGCCCCACCTGACGCCCGAGCAAGCCGCTAGGAAGCGTGCGAAGGAATCTCTCCTTCTCTCCCGCAACGGCGTTCTCCAGCAGCTCCAATCCACGCGAAATTCCCGTCACAAGCAGATGCTGGAAGCTGCGTTGGCGGACCTCGACGCCAAGCTCACCCAATTGAGCTAGCCACCCCGAGACCACCCGAAGGTAACCATGCCTTCTCCCAACTGCCTGACGTATAATTCGGTCATCCCCATGAAAGCTTACGTCTACGTTTCTTTGAAAAAAACTGTACTGGATCCTCAAGGCAAAACCATCCAAGGCGCCCTCAAGAAAATGGGCTACCAGGGACTCGGCGACGTCCGCCAGGGTAAATTCTTTGAAATCGCATTGAATGGCGGCTTGACCAACGAACAAGTGCACGCCGAAGTGGAAAAAATGGCGCGCGAGGTTTTGACGAACCCGGTGATTGAGGAGTTTCGTTTTACCGTGGAAGCTTAGATCTTAGCAAGGCACTCCCCCAAGTGATCACCAGTCGCCGCCCCCGAGCGCAGCATCTTCAGCATTAGCAAGGAGTTTTCCATGTGCGGCATCGTAGGGTACGTCGGGAAAAAGCGCGTTGTACCGGTCATCATTGAGGGACTTCGCAAGCTGGAATACCGCGGGTATGACTCCGCCGGAATCGCTGTCGCAGGTAACGGTGACGGTCTGCAGATTCGTCGCGCTGAAGGCAAGCTCCGCAACCTGGAAGAGGTTCTTCGCACCAAGCCCGTCGACGGCACCTACGGCATTGGCCACACCCGCTGGGCCACGCACGGACGCCCGAGCGAGGAAAATGCCCACCCGCACCGCGATTGCACTGGGCGCATTGTCGTCGTCCACAACGGCATAGTGGAAAACTACCTGTCGCTGAAGAAAAAGCTGGCGCAGGAAGGTCACAAGTTCACCACCGAGACCGACACCGAAATCATCGCGCATCTGGTGGAAAAGTATCTGCGCCCCGAAGGCCCGACCGGGCCTAGAATCGCCCTGGAAGAAGCTGTACGCAAAACCTGCCGCGACCTTACCGGCGTGTTTGCGCTGAGCGTGATCTCCGCGGATGATCCCAATAAGATTGTGGCCGCGCGCTTCGGGCCGCCGTCGGTGATTGGCCTGGGCAACGAGGAATATTTCGTCGCCTCCGATGTGCCCGCCATTCTGTATCACACACGCGACATGTTCTTCCTGCATGATGGCGATCTGGCTGTGATCACGCAGCAAGGCGTGCAGATGAGCGATTTTGAAGGCCGTCCCGTTACCCGCGAAGTGCAGCACATCACGTGGGACCCCATCATGGCGGAGAAGGGCGGCTTCAAGCACTTCATGCTCAAGGAGATTTACGAGCAGCCGCGTTCCGTTCGCGATACAACTTTAGGCCGCGTGTCGCAGGATT
>JAYTQD010000275.1:0-4061 GCA_043746935.1 Acidobacteriaceae bacterium
GTCGAGAAGCAACACTCCGCCACAGTAACCTCCGCCATGTTCGGATGCTTCCGCGAAGAACAGCAAACCAGAAACGAATTTCTCTCGCTAATCCGCGCGAAAAATAGCAACGGGGGTTAAAAGGCTTGTGTGGCGCGGGCGCCCCCGCCCGCGAACAAGCATTGCCTGGAAGGTGCGGGGTTTTCACAGGTCTACCACGTTCCATACCGATAACGCCCACTCCGCTCCGGCAAAATCCTAATTAAAATCATCCCCACAACAAATCCTCCCACGTGCGCCCAAAAAGCAATCCCTCCGCTCCCGCCTTGCCTCGCATAAACCACCCTAGCCGCCGCACCACTAAAGAATTGCACGACAATCCAGTAACCCAACACCACCCACGCTGGCAGCGCAAAGAAGAAGAACGGCGGGAAGAACGTTGACACGCGCGCCCGCGGATACAGCAACAAATACGCCCCCATCACCCCGGCAATCGCCCCGCTCGCTCCAACGGTCGGAATTGGCGACCCCCAATTCAGCAACACATGCAAAACCGCCGCCCCCAGCCCGCACGCCAAATAGAAAACCAAATACAAAAAATGCCCTAACTGATCTTCAATGTTGTCCCCAAAAATCCACAACACCCACATATTCCCAATCACATGCATCCATCCTCCGTGTAGGAACATGGACGTGAACATGGGGAACACCGCCACCGCCACACCACCATGTCCAGCCAGTCCCAACGCCACATGATCCGGGATCAGCGCAAACTGCCGGAACAAATCACTCAACCCGCGCTGCGAAAGCGTCGCCTCAAATAGAAATATCAAAAAATTAAACACAATCAGAAAATACGTAACCGCCGGTGTCCCAAAAGTAGGCTGATCATCGCGAATCGGTATCATAAGGAAATCACTGCCGCTCAAAAATCTTCGCACACCAGTTGACCGCAACGCCACCCAAGTCCCACGATAAAAACTGCATGAATCCGATTTGCATGAATCAAGTCCTTATCATCGACAAGCCCGCCGGCATGACCTCGCACGACGTCATCAACCGAGTTCGCCGCATTCTCGGCCTGCGCTCCATCGGACATCTCGGCACGCTTGATCCAGCAGCCACCGGCGTGCTCCCACTGGTCGTTGGAAATTTCACCCGTCTCGCCCAGTTTTACCTCGGCGCGGAAAAGCAATACGAAGGAGTCATACGGCTCGGCTTTGCCACCGACACCTACGACTCCGAAGGCGAACCCGCCGGAACCGAACTGGAGAGACAGACGAGTGCAAATACATTGGGAGAAATTTCGGAACAACAGGTGAGGGAAGCCGCTTCCCGCTTCCTCGGCCCCATCCAGCAAGTGCCTCCACCGTTCTCGGCCAAAAAAATCCAAGGCGTCCCCGCCTACAAGCTCGCCCGCCGCCAACAGGAAGTCCCCCTTGCGCCGGTTTCCGTAACCGTCCACGAGCTGAAGATCCAAGCGCTACAGAATGCCCGCGTGACCTTCCGTGCCCGCGTCAGCTCCGGCACCTACATCCGCTCCATCGCCCATGACCTGGGAACGGCTCTGGGCTCAGGCGCCCATCTGGAGACCCTCCGCCGCACTGCTCACGGCGAATTTACCCTGGAGGACGCCCATACGCTCGACGAACTCGCAGTTGCTGCCGAGACGATGCCGAAAGACTTTTCGACCTTCTTCCTGCACCCGCGCAAACTCCTACCTCAAATCCCGTCTGTCACCGCGAATGAGGATCAGGTGGCTCTGATACGCCACGGCCGCGCCGTCAATCTCCCGGAGATGTCTAAGTCACAGTACGTGAAGGTGTTTGCCAACCAGACCGAGCTGATTGCCGTGGCCTCGAGGGTAGCAGGTACGCTCTTCCACCCTAAAATCGTGCTGTCGCCTGAGACTCAGGTCGTTTTGCAGAAGTAGCAGGTTGAGCAACTGCAATATGCAATGTCCGATAACAAGTATTATGTAAATTAGGATGAAAATGACGCCTCCTCCCGCCTTAGCCTGCCACCTGTGCAAATGTGCGAAACTTTGCCATTGACTCCGCGTTGTCTTCCCAGCTAAAGTCCATCGCAATTAGTTTCAAATCGCGCGTCTTCTCGCTGCGTGATTCTGTTTTCCTCGCCAGTTCGTCTGGGCCAATTGCAATCGAGCACGAGCCTGTGTCCGATGTCCTCCGTCCGCACCCGAAGCGGTCGGTCGTCCATTCCACGCCCAGCTGCGGAAGACATCCAGTCCGCGGTCGCTCACTCGTCTCTAGCACGAGAGTGCGAAAAAAATCGACATGGAGGCTGAACCCTCAAGACCTACCCCAGAGCGACATCCTTACTCTGAATGACCATCAGCCCAACCCAAACCCGGCCAGCACGACCTCAGCCGACGCTCTTTCTTAACCCGCATCGGCAGCGTGGCCACAGTGGCCGCTACCGCTGGCGCCCTGACCACCCTGGAACCCCTGCTAGGCGGTAAAGAGTCCGTAGCCGAAAATACGCCCACGTAGATGGCTCCGTGATCACTGGAGAAGTGGACGCGCAACCCTGGGGTACATCTAAAGGCGGATTGTTTCGTTCAGCAAAGAAGGCTCTGGCAAATATCGGCTCCAGCTCATGTCGGCGCTGGGCAGATCACGTTCGGCAACGCCCACAATTAAGAATGCGTTTCCGCCACATCGCTGCTACATCTTGTACTTGCCCAGATCTTCGTCATTCAGGCCTTCCAGAAACTTCTTAAGCTCCTCACTGTTCAGCCGTTCGGAGTCCTCGCTTACACTCTTAGAATTCTTCAACACTTCTTCATCCACAAAAATCGGGCAATCCGCCCGCAGCGCCAGCGCCAGAGCATCGGATGGCCGTGAGTCAATGCTGATAATTTTTCCATTCCGCTCCAGCCATATCACTGCGTAAAACGTATCCGCCTTCAGCTCCGTCACTACCACGCGATGCACAAAAGCATCGAGTCCGCTGAGAACATTGCGAATCAAATCATGCGTCATCGGCCGCGGCGTGGCCACCTTTTCGATTTCCAAAGCAATCGCATTCGCCTCAAACACTCCCACCCAAATTGGCAGCAGCGTCTCACTGCCCACATCTTTGAGGATGACAATCGGCAATTGCGTGACCGGATCCATCATCAACCCTCGAATTTTCATTTCAATTTCCATGGGAGCCTCCTGCCGCCTAACTCGTAACTTGCGTCATCAGTTCCCCAGCCAAACTATTGGGAAACGTTGCCGTTACACGCGTATTCACATAACTGCCTAGCTCCGGATCGCAGCCATCGGGCGCTGTAAAATTCAGCACTAGATTTTGCGAGGTTCGCCCCGCCCATTGCTTCGCCGCTTCGTTTTTGCGTTCCACCATCACTTCAAGAATCTTGCCGCCGTGGCGCCGGTTCTGGATCACTTGAATGGCACGCTGCTTCTCCATCAAAATCGCCAGCCGCCGCGTCTTCTCTTCCTCTGGGATCGCATCGGCATACTTCAGCGCTGGCGTATTGGGTCGCGGAGAATACTTAAATGCAAACACACTGTCGAACCCGACCTCGTCCAGCAGCGACAGCGTATCTTCAAAATCCGCCTCCGTCTCCCCCGGGAATCCGACGATCATATCCGTCGAGAGACTCAGTTCCCTCTTCGCCGCCTTCACCCATCTCACCCGCTCCAGATACTGCTCCCGCGTATACAACCGCTGCATGATCTCCAGCAGTCGCGTCGATCCGCTCTGCACCGGTAAATGTACGTGATCGCACAGGATCGGAGTTTCGTCCATCACCTCGACAATATCTCGCCCAAAGTCCCGAGGATGTGAGGTAGTAAAGCGCACGCGTTGCACTCCCGGCACCTGCGCGACGGATCGCAGCAATTCAGCAAATGTCTTATTTTCAGATGGATCGCGGTAAGAGTTAACGTTTTGCCCGAGTAACTGAATATCCGTATAGCCCAGTTCGGCCATCTGGCGCGCTTCCGCCAGCACAGACTCCGAAATCCGGCTGCGTTCTTTCCCGCGCGTGTAGGGAACCACGCAGAACGCGCAGAACTTGTCGCAGCCCTCGATGATCGTGATGTAGCCGC
>JAYTQD010000276.1:0-4058 GCA_043746935.1 Acidobacteriaceae bacterium
GGATCCACGCTGATCTTCACCGCCAACTCAAAACCTGGGTCCAGCGATGTTGAAATTCGCTCCAAGGCTTCCGACGGCACCGGAGCCGAGAAGGTTCTCGCAACCCTTCCTCATGGCGACACGTCATTTCTCTTCCCCGCGCTGACCCGCGACGGAAAGTTTCTGACCTACGGCACCCCCGGAGGCCCGAGTACGACCGCCACCTATTGGATGGCACCCGTGGCCTCGGACTCCGCTAAGGACACGAAACCAGTTGCCATCGTGCAGCCACCGTCGCCCCAGTTTTCCGTGAGTATCTCCCGCCTCTCTCCCGATGGCCGCATGGTCGCCTACGTTTCAGATGAATCCGGCATCTCTGGCAGCACCGACATTTATGTCACAACCTTCCCCGAAGCCAAGGGAAAATGGCGCGTCTCCGCGGTGGGCGCG
The DNA here is from genome assembly GCA_043746935.1 of Acidobacteriaceae bacterium. Lineage (GTDB taxonomy): Bacteria > Acidobacteriota > Terriglobia > Terriglobales > Acidobacteriaceae > JANXUC01. The sequence continues at coordinate 430 of JAYTQD010000276.1, forward strand.
AGCTACCCCGCCTGGAGTGGCAACGGAAAAGAACTCTTCTTCGCGGACGGCAACGGCTTCCTCTACGCCGCGTCCGTTGCGTCCAAGGGCTCAGAAATCGAAGTCGGCCAACCCCAGCGCCTCTTCCATATCAATGCTCCCGGCGTCGGTTTCCCTTACGACGTTTCCTACGATGGCCAACGCCTGCTCGTGAATGTTGCGGAAGAAGAGGCCCAAGCCCCGCTCAAGCTCGTCACCAACTGGCCGGAGGAACTGAAGAAATAGAGTAACGCCCGTGTAGTCTCGGGCGCCCCCGCCCGCGTGGTCTTGCTTTTGCCTTGGACATCGAACGATGGCTGCCGATTCGCAAGTGGTACCCTATCAAGAAATCAACAGCGAAGGATGAGCCTTTCATGTTTTCTCTCCGAGCCTTCTTCCTCGTTCCACTTCTGGCGCTCTCCGTCGTTGGGAGCTATGCGCAGTCTCCCGACCCAGCCCCGCACTCCGTCGTTCCCCTGCATTCGATGGCACCGGGCCAGTGGGTTGAGAAGGTCTGGGGCGACCCCACCAAAACCGGAGAACCTTTCGTGATCCGGATTCATAACGACGCGGGATACATTGTTCTACCCCATACTCACGTCATCGACGAGAACCTTACCATCGTCAAAGGGAGCTGGGCCGTGGGGATGGGCGCGCGTTTCAACCGGGCCGCGCTGACGCCGATGGAACTCGGCAGTTTTGGAATTGTCCCCAAAAATATGGCGCACTTTGCCTGGGCCAAGACCGACACCATCGCCCAAGTACACGGCATCGGACCGTTTTCCAGCACGCTGGTCGATCCCGTGTACGAGCTGACAGAGAAGGGCGTCTTCCTGCTGAAATCGTTACTTCAGCCCGGAACACCCACTTCGTCGAGCCCGAAGGACTGCTTCGCCCTGAAGATCGGCGCGCAAGTACACGGCGAAGCTGGCGAAGGCACGGTCGTTGGCGCCCGCTGCTCCCCTGCGAACCAGCTCACGCAGTACTGGATTCAAAAGCCCAACAGCGAGCGATTCTGGGCCACGTTACTGGAATTGAAACCGCTGTAACCACCCACCGCAAAATTGACTTGCCTTCGCCATCCCGCCTACCATGACCAAGCCTCATGATCAACGACAACATCTCCCACTACCGCATCCTCGAAAAGCTCGGCGGCGGTGGCATGGGCGTCGTCTACAAAGCGGAAGACACCCGGCTGCATCGCTTCGTTGCCCTCAAGTTCCTACCCGACGACGTCGCCCGCGACCCCCAGGCCCTCGCCCGCTTCCAACGCGAAGCCCAAGCCGCCTCGGCGCTGAACCATCCCAACATCTGCACGATTTACGACATCGGCGAGCAGGACGGCAAAGCCTTCATCGCCATGGAATTCCTCGACGGCGCAACGCTGAAGCACGTCATCACCGGCAAGCCTATCGAGAATGAAACGCTGCTCTCGCTCGCCATCGCCATCGCCGACGGCCTCGACGCCGCCCACTCCCAGGGCATCGTCCACCGCGACATCAAGCCCGCCAACATCTTTGTCACCAAGCGCGGTCACGCCAAGATTCTCGATTTTGGCCTGGCTAAGGTCGCTCCCACGGCCAGTTCTTCGAGTCAGGTCGCATCGGCGAACTCCATGGCCACCATGGACGAAGCGCACCTCACCAGCCCAGGTTCCACTCTCGGAACCGTCGCCTACATGTCCCCCGAGCAGGCTCGTGCCAAGGACCTCGACGCCCGCACCGACCTGTTCTCCTTTGGCGCGGTCCTCTACGAAATGGCCACCGGACAACTCCCCTTCCGCGGCGACAGTACGGCAACCATCTTCGATTCCATCCTCAACCGCGTCCCCACTCCCGCAGTGCGGCTCAATCCCGAAGTCCCGCCCAAGCTGGAAGAAATCCTCCACAAGGCTCTGGAGAAAGACCGCAACCTCCGCTATCAGCACGCCGCCGACATGCGAACCGACTTGCAGCGGCTAAAGCGCGACTCCGAATCCGGTAAATCGGCAGTCGCTTCGCCGGAACCCGCACCAAAAGCCGACGCGAAGAAGTACTGGATCCCAGCGACGGCGCTCTTGCTGATCTTTCTGGCGGCTGGCAGCTGGTTCTGGCATTCCAAGTCCAGCGCCACCGAAATCGATTCCATCGCCGTAATCCCCTTCTCCAACTCCGGCGGTAACGCCGATAGCGACTTCCTCACCGACGGCCTCACTGAATCCCTCATCGCCAGCCTCGCTCACGTGCCCGACCTGAAAGTGAAATCCCGCAACTCCGTCTTCCGCTACAAAGGTAAAGACATCGACATCCAACAAATCGGCAAGGACCTCACCGTCGATGCCCTGCTCACGGGCCGCGTGGTCCAGCACGGCGATGCCATTCAGGTCACCGCCGACCTCACCAACGTGCGGGATAACACCGAAATCTGGGGCGAGCACTACGACGGCAAAGCCAGCGACATCCTAACGCTGCAACAACAAATCGCCAGCGACATTGCCGGAAAGTTACGTTCCAAACTCAGCGGCGACCAAAAGCAGCAAGTCTCTAAACAGGGCACGCAAAATCCCGAGGCCTACCAGCTCTACGTCAAAGGACGCTATTATTGGAACAAGCGCACCCGAGCCGATCTTCATACAGCGATTTCCTACTTCAACCAAGCGATTGAAAAAGACCCCGGCTACGCGGTCGCATACGCAGGTATGGCGGACTCTTTCATAGTACTTTCCTCTAACGGCGAAGTACCCAGCGATATGTTCGTGAAGGCTAAGGCAACTGCGGAAAAAGCACTCGAACTCGATCCCACGCTGGCCCGGCCACACGCGACCCTTGGACTTTTCAAGTCGGAATACGACCTGGATTTTGCGGGTGCCGAGGCTGAGTTTCGCAAAGCGCTGGATCTGGATCCGAGTGATGCCACCGCGCATCAGTGGTTATCGCAGTCGCTCTCCTCCATTGGCGGAAGGGCGCAGGAAGCCATCGAAGAAGGCAATCGCGCCCATCAACTGGATCCGCTCTCCGTTGCTGTGGGCTGGTCACAAGCAGACGCTTACTCGTTCGACCGGCAATATGACAAGGCAAATGAGCTGTTCCAGAAACTCCTGGCCGACAATCCCAACTCTGGAAACGCACACGCTGAGGCGGCTGCGAGCAATTGGGCCCAGCACAAGTATCCACAGGCGATCCAGGAATATGCCGCCGCGGGTAAATTACTCGATGACAAGAACACGATGGAGTTCGCGGCCGCTCTGAATGTGGGATTGCACTCCAGCGGATGGCCCGGGGCTTTGCGCAAAGCAATCGAGGTGTCTCTCGCGCAGCGCAAGGCGAAAGGCAGTTTCGTGTCTCCTTGCCTGATCGCGCAGTTGTACGCAGATTCAGGCGATAGGGACCATGCCTTCGAATGGTTTAACACCGCCATCCAGGAGCACGACTCGTACGTCCACGCTCTCCGCACCGACCCCGCGTTCGATTCCCTACGCTCCGACCCGCGCTACGCCGCGCTGCTCAAGAAAATAGCGGAATAGCGGGGGAATAGCGGGGACATCCATGATAAGTAAAAGTCAAGAGGAGACGGAGGTCTCCTGACACTTGGAGAAGCCGAGTCTCGAAGCGAAAGTATAGCGGTGAAGTTAG
>JAYTQD010000277.1:0-10790 GCA_043746935.1 Acidobacteriaceae bacterium
CCGGGAACGAATTCCGGCGGCGATAAATTACGTAAACTATTGATTTTATTAACTTTAAATTCTTCCTCCGCTGTGGGAAACTTTCGTAACATTCGGTGCTGAACGTGCCCACCCGAGAGACTTACAAAGCACTACATGACTGCGTAGTCTAAGTAAAATAGCTTAGAACAATGTTCCCATTTTACTCGGTGGTTCCACCCCATTGAGACAGTGAGACGCCCATGTATCCTGTGATTGGCGACACTCTCACAGGTGGATTTGCGTGCGATACTTGCAGCTGATCAAGGAGATTCAGGCACCGTGAAGTTATCCGTGGTAATGCCGGTTTATAACGAGCGTGGGACGTTGCGCGAGGTGGTGCAGCGAGTGTTGGCTGTCCCTGTCGAACTTGAATTGATCTGCGTTGACGACGGATCGAGCGATGGATCGCGGGAGATCCTGGCGGAATTGCAGCAGCAATTTCCTCAGATCCGCGTCTTGCTACAGCCGCACAACATGGGCAAGGGCGCTGCGCTGCGGCGCGGAATCCAGGAGGCCGTGGGCGACTACGTGATCGTGCAGGATGCCGACCTTGAATACGATCCTGCGGAGTATCCGGTGCTCATGGGGCCTCTGGATCAGGGCAAAGCGGACGTGGTTTTCGGCTCGAGATTCTTGGGCGGAGGCCCGCACCGCGTGCTTTACTTCTGGCATTCGGTGGGCAACTGGCTGCTAACGCTAATGTCCAACGTCTTTACGGATATGAACTTATCGGATATGGAGACCTGCTACAAAGTCTTCCGGCGAGAGATTTTGCAATCGATCCCGATTGAGGAAGACCGCTTTGGATTTGAACCGGAGATCACGGTAAAAATCGCGAAGCGCCGGTTGCGGATTTACGAGGTTGGGATCAGCTATTGGGGCCGCACTTACGAAGAGGGCAAGAAGATCGGCTGGAAAGATGGCGTGCGCGCGGTCTATTGCCTGGTGAAGTACACACTGAAGGAGCCCGCGGTTCAGGCGCAAACGATTGTTGCTCCAGCTCCCGCTCGGGCACGCAACGTGGGCTAGCGTTCCTTTCTGGCTCTAATCAAACTTAGTGAGGCTTTGGGACGGACTGCGACCCGCCACGTGATTTTGGGTTGGTCATGGTCAGGCTGCGCTTTGAGGAATGCCCGCTGAAATTGATGGCGGTGCTCCGGTCGTTTTTTGGAGCACCCAGTTTCGGCACGGCTGCGGATCGAACGCGGGCTGATTTCATACGTGGCGTGGCGACCATCGAATGCAAAGATTGCTGCTCAATCCGGTTCAGATCGGCGGCTGCGCCGCTATGAGGGTTCGTATGCAGGACGGCGGCGGAATTATCCTTGTGGTGCGACAAGAAGGCGGGGGTACCTTTGCCAACAGTGTGCGCGTAGTTCTTTTTTCCCATATCTTTCGGTTTCTGGGCAGTGCAAATCGCTGGGCTAACGCCAAGTAGCAATGCGACGGCCAACAAACGCGGGAACGGCATAAGGGCTGGCTCCTGAGAACTCCCGTTAAGTTTAGGACATTGGGGGGGTAGCTGTCGAAGGCACCGTCGTGCTACTCCGCCCCACACACTGTTAGATGTGGTTGCGATACCGATGGATGGCCGTAGGGGCCGTATAGTTCAAGATCGATGCCGTAATATGAGAGGGTTACGGGTGGATCGGCAGGCGGTGTGACCTAATCTACCATGAAGAATGCGCTCCCAACCGATTTCGCGGTGCGCACCTGCGCCGCCCCGCGGCAGCCGGGTACATTAAGCGCGATTCCCTTGGCCGAGACTGGCGTGGACGTCTGGATCGCACCTGTGGTGGGTTCCGAGCCAACGGATGCTTGGGAGGAGTTCCTTACGCCCGAGGAACGGGACCGCGCCCGGAGATTCCGGTTTAAGGAGGACTTCCGGCGTTTTGTCTACGGGCGGGGTTTGCTGCGCGAGTTGCTGGCTTCGTACCTGGGGGTTAGGGCTACGGAAGTACAGTTCGTGTACTCGGAGGAGGGAAAACCTGGATTGGCGCCGGACAAGGCGACCCTGCCAGTTTCCTTCAATGTTTCTCATTCCGGAACTTACATTCTGGTGGGGTTCGCGCGGAACCGGCGGATCGGAGTGGACGTGGAGCAAATGCGCCGTGACATTGAAGTCGAGCAGATTGCCAAGCGATTCTTCTCGGACGCTGAACAACAGGCGTTGGTGTCCTTAGACCAAGCCAGCCGGATTCCAGCTTTCTTTCGCTGCTGGACGCGGAAAGAAGCCTTTGTAAAAGCCACGGGCGTGGGACTCAGCCTTCCTCTGCATCAGTTTGACGTTTCCCTGCTACCTGGGGAAGCCGCAACTCTGTTGGCCACGCGTCCGGAGCCACTCGAAGCCCAGCGCTGGACTTTGCGAAATATCGAGCTTGATGCAGACTATGCGGCAGCGGTAGCGGTTGAGCGGTACAGTACGGCAACCTGAAAAACTAGACTCACGGCAGATGGGAATTGGACTCTTGCGGCACCAGGAAATACAGGTTACTGGAGTACCCGGGTCGCTTTCTCTGCTAGCAAATCCGCTTTCAATCCCCTACTATAGGTGCACCACCATTTCATTTGAGCCGTGCTAAGGGTAACGGATCGGCGCGAATTCCGGGAGAAAGTGCAAGAAGTTGCACAGCTAGGGTTCCCCGGGGATGGCACGGATGCAAATATTCTATTTAGTCTTTATTTTTCAATAGTTTAGAAGTCAAGATTCGCATCCGAGCGGAACATGAGTTGCAACCTCGGTCATAGCTTGAATACCCCAGAGCTCGAAAGCTAGGCATCTTGAGACCACGGGTTCGCCCGTTTTCTTGAGTCGGCCAAAGTAGTTCTTAGTCCGCACATATTACGTTCATTCCAAGGAGATTACGTTTGACGACCAGTCATTTGACCAGCCCGCACGGCGGCGAATTGGTGGATTTGATTCTCACCTCGGAGCGCAAAAAAGCATTGCAAGCCGCCTCCAAAGATTTCCCTTCCTGGGACCTTACCCCGCGCCAGCTCTGCGATTTAGAGCTTTTGCTCAATGGCGGCTTTTCGCCGTTGCGTGGCTTTATGAAAAAGGCCGACTACGAGTCGGTGTGCAAGAAGATGCGTCTGGAGGATGGAACGTTGTGGCCCATGCCGATCACGCTGGATTTGCCAGAAGAGTTTGCTGGCAAGCTGACCGTTGGCGGAAAGCTGGCTTTGCGTGACGCTGAAGGCGTAATGCTGGCGGTGCTGAACGTCGAAGACATTTACAAACCCGACCGTGCGGCAGAAGCGCAGGACGTATTTGGCACCACCGACAAGTTGCATCCTGGCGCCGACCAAACCATGAACCGCACGAACCCAGTCTATGTCGGGGGTTCGCTGGAAGGTCTGCAACATCCGGTTCACTACGATTTCCGCGGAATCCGTCTAACACCGGCAGAGTTGCGCGCGGAATTTGCGCGCCTGGGCTGGAAGAAGATCGTGGCATTTCAGACGCGGAATCCTATGCATCGCGCTCACGTTGAGCTCAGCATGAGGGCCGCGAAAAACGTGGAAGCGAGTCTGCTGCTGCATCCCGTGGTCGGCATGACCAAACCCGGCGACGTGGACTACTACACCCGCGTGCGTTGCTATCAGTTGCTGCTTCCGAAGTATCCGCACGGAACCGTAAAGCTGGCGCTGCTGCCGCTGGCGATGCGCATGGGCGGACCACGCGAAGCAATGTGGCACGGCTTGATCCGCAAGAATTACGGATGTACGCACTTTATTGTAGGCCGCGATCACGCGGGTCCGGGCAAAGACTCGACGGGCAAGCCCTTCTACGGCCCTTACGAAGCGCAAGAGCTCTTCGCCAAGCACGAGAAGGAAATGGGCATCACCATGGTGCCTTTCAACATGATGGTGTACTTGGAAAAGGAAGGCATTTACGCTCCCGACAACGAAGTTGCGAAGGGCACACCGACGCTGAATCTTTCGGGTACGGAACTGCGCGACCGCTTGAACGAAGGCCGCGACCTTCCGGAATGGTTTACGTATCCCGAAGTTGCGCGCGAACTGCGCCGCAGCTATCCGCCACGCGCCAAGCAGGGCTTCACGGTGTTCTTCACCGGGCTTTCGGGTTCCGGTAAGTCGACCATCGCGAATGCTTTGATGGTGAAGTTCCTGGAGATGGGCGGCCGTCCGGTCACGATTCTCGACGGAGATCTGGTCCGCAAGAATCTTTCTTCCGAGCTGGGCTTCTCCAAGGAACATCGCGACATCAACATCCGCCGCATCGGATACGTGGCGTCGGAAATCACCAAGAATGGCGGCATTGCCGTTTGCGCTCCGATTGCACCTTACGAAGCGACGCGGAAAGCGGTTCGCGAGATAATCGAAACGGGCGGCGGCTTCATTCTGGTTCACGTGGCCACGTCGGTGGAAGTCTGCGAACAGCGTGACCGCAAGGGCCTGTATGCTAAGGCCCGTGCCGGCATCCTGAAGGAGTTCACCGGAATTTCGGACCCTTACGAAGTCCCGGAGAAAGCCGACATGACGATCGACACGGGAGCCGTAAGCGCAGAGGAAGCAGCCCAGGAAATCGTGCTGCATCTGGAACGCGAAGGCTACATCGGCGTGAACGACGAGAAGCACGGGTAACCGCGGGAATCTTCGAGACCATTCTTAACCATGTTCGAATTGAAGATTCTCGTTGGTTTTCTGGTTGGTGCCCTGATCGGCATGACGGGTCTGGGGGGCGGCGTGTTGCTGCTCCCCATTCTCATTTATGGCCTGCATGTACCAGCTATGCTGGCTGTTGGCTCTGATGCGCTTTTCAACTTCTTCACGAAGATAGGCACCAGTTGGGTACACCTCAGCAAGGGGACCGTCCGCCGCAAGGTAGTGATTGCTCTGGCCTGCGGGAGCATTCCCGGATCTTTCGGCGGCGTCACATTTCTGAAACATCTCCGCACGCTGTATGGCACAGGCGTTAATAGTTTCATCGCCCACGCCATCGGCATCCTTCTAATCTGTATCCCGATGCTGCTTCTGCTGCAGGGGCGCTTCGAAGAGGAATTGATTGTCCGCCATCCCACGGCGAGGTCATTTTTTGGAATGACCATCATCGGATTGCTGGCGGGCTTTCTGGTAGGAATGACCTCGGTCGGTTCGGGCAGCATCGTCATGATGCTTTTGCTGCTGTTCTACAGCTATCCACCAAGGGTCATGGTCGGCACCGACATCGTTCATGCGTTAATTCTTACGGGATTCACGAGTCTGCTCCATCTTCAGATTCACAATATTGACTATTCTCTTGTGGGCGGCCTGCTCATCGGATCGATTCCTGGCGGGCTGGTCGGAGCGTATCTCGCCGCACGCGTGCCGGTGCTCTGGCTGCGGAGAATCCTTTGCGCCGTGCTGCTCATCACGGGGACCCGCATGCTCTGGGCCTAATCCAAATTTATGACTGCCATTTCTCACACCGAAGCTCTGTCGCGCATTCAGGAAGCCCTGGATGCGGCTCGCACCATCTTTGCCCGCTTCACGCCCGGCGATGTTCAGGCGGAATATAAAGCTGGGCACGATCCCGTTACCGAAGCCGATCATCAAGTGGATGCCGCGTTGCGCAAGTGTCTACTACGTCCGGGCGAAGGCTGGCTTTCCGAAGAGAGCGTGGATGATCCCATTCGACTGGAAAGCAGTTGGGTTTGGATTGTAGATCCGCTCGATGGCACGCGCGAATTTGTGCAAGGCATCCCGGAATGGTGTTGCTCGATTGGGCTGGTCCACGATGGCAAAGCTTTTGCCGGCGGAATTTGCAATCCGGCAACACAGGAAGTTTTTATGGGTACGGTGGAGAGCGGACTGGTGTTCAATGGGAAGCCCGCTCAACCCAGTTCACGCACCAGTCTCGCGGGCGGCGTTGTGCTGGCAAGCCGCAGCGAAGTCAAACGCGGCGAATGGGAACAGTTTCAAGGAAGGTCTTTTGAAGTGCGCCCAACCGGCTCGGTGGCATACAAGCTGGCCTGCGTTGCCGCCGGTCTGGGCGATGCCACGTGGACACTGACTCCGAAGCACGAGTGGGATGTGGCGGCGGGAGTGGCCCTCATCGAGTCTGCGGGCGGCTTCACGAGCACGTTGGACCAATCGCCGCTTCTCTTCAACAACCGTAAGCCGAAGCTTACCGGGTTGCTGGCGGGAGGAGCGGGATTGAAAAACGAAATTCTCGCGCTGACGTCCGCGGCGGAAAAACCCGCCCCTAAGAAACCGCAGCCCGTTCGCTAGCGCGAGCCTCTTCTGCCGGACGGTGGGCGGACGCCAAATGGCCTGCTCCGCTCAACCACGCCTCGAATACGTACAGCGGCTGTAGCGATGTATCGACAAAACGGGGCAGCAGGAGCGGATGACTGTTCCGGCTGGCCAGCCCAGGATCGCAAGTGGTTGCCGAAACGACGCCTTCTCGTTCCAGCCATGGAAGAAAAACCATCTCGTAATGCCCGGTCGGATAGCAAAAGTGGGTGGGCGTGCGGCCTGAGGTCTCGATGATGCGCTTCCGGTTATCTACAATCTCTTTGCGGAACAGCGCTTCGTCCAAGGGCACTTGGTGGCGATGCGTATGCAACTGAATGTCAAATCCAGCCGAAGCCATGGCAGCGATCTCATTGGGCCGCATGATCTGGAGCAAGCGTTTCTTCAGGAGCTCGTCGTAATCCACGCCTAAGAACTTCGCGAGCCGATCCAAAAGATCATTTTTCTGGGATCCTGTCAGGTTTTCCCTCGCCCAGAACAGGTCGAGTTCCTCGACGACTTGCCGGCGGCCCTCTTCGGAGCGCAAGTCCATCGTCTGTCTCAATCCCAGATCCGGCCCAGGTTGCAGGACTTCGCCTCTGCGCTTCCACAACAAATAGGAAGCGCAGACACCGAAAATTGGCTTCGCATACTCGCTGTAATACGTTGTTTGGTAGACCGTGGCGGGATAGTTAAACTCGTGCAAAATTGGACTGGCTTGTTTGTAGAAATCATAGCCGCCATCATCAAATGTGATGGCCACGCTGCGAGGCGGCAAATCGTTCTTGAAGAGCCGCTCGACGGCTTCGCCTAGAGGAAGTATTTGGTAGCCGCCCTGACGTAGCGCCTCGAAACGCTCGCGCAGCACCGCCGGCGGCATGTACAGATTAGGGCGCCACTCGTGCTCGTCTTCGATCGAAATGCCGTGGTAGCACAGAATCAGGAGACGCTCGCGGCGCCAGCGACTGTCGCGGATGCGCGCAAACGCGCCACTCTTTTTCAGGACGCGCAAGGCACCGAGCTTCATGGCTCTCAGCATTGGGGTCAGACTGCCCCGATGGCGGAATGGCTCATCGGCGCTTCGGCGTCGACAAACACACGATGCCACATTTCGAGGTTCATCAACCTCCAGATTCGATCCGTATGATCGCGCTGCTTCTTGCGGTGCTCGGCGAAGATGCGCTGCAAGGCCTCGACCTGGAACAAGCCACGCTTGAGGCTGCGTTCGCTGGTTAACATCTGTTCCACTTCGTTCAGCTGGTCGCCCTGCAACCAGCGTGCCCAGGGAGTGGGAAATCCCATTTTCTTGCGGTAGAGGATGTCGCGCGGCAAAATGTCTTCCAGTGCGCGCTTGAGCACCATTTTCCCGGACAGGCCGTCGAGTAAGTATTTCGCCGGGATGCGCATAGCCTGTTCGACGAGAACGTGATCCAAGAATGGTACGCGGCTTTCAATCGAGGCGGCCATGCTCATCTGATCCTGCTTCATCAGCAGTTCGACGAGATAGGTCTTGATATCGGTATAGAGCAGCTTGTGCAGCAGATCACCGGAAGAATTTTCCCAGTATCCCATGGCGCTGGCGTAGGGATCACCGGCGTTCTGCTGGGCTTCCGCAGTCAGCAGATTCTGTTGCTGGTCGGCGGGAAATGCGGAATAGAAATTGTCGAAGTACATCGACTCCCAATGTTCTCCGTCGCGCCCAAGGAAGGTGTGCTCCAGTTTCTTCTGCAGCTTTGCGCCTAAACCTTGGGACTGAATCGCCTGGCGAACCTGGCGGCGCAGAAACGATGGCGTCATAGCGCGGTACATGCCGTCCGCGCGGGTGTTCCATAGCGTGCGCGAGTAGCGTCCGTAGCCTCCGAGCGTCTCGTCGCTGCCTTCCCCAGTAAGCACAACCGTGACCCGTTCCCGCGCCAAACGCGCCACAAAATAGAGCGCCACGCTGGACGGCCAGACGATGGGTTCATCTTCGTGCCAAATTAAGTTGGGGAGCGCATCAAAGAATTCATTGCGCGAGACGCGGACTTCATGATGCTGGGTACCAATATGCGCCGCGACTTCTTTCGCGTATTGCAGTTCACTGAAGGCGGCTTCTTCGTAGCCGACCGCAAACGTTTCGACTGGCGCGCTACGGATGCGCTTCGTCAGAGCGGCTACCGCGCTGGAATCAACACCACCGCTCAGAAAAACACCCAGCGGAACATCGCTCATCAGGTGGCTGGAAACGGCCTGCTCCAGCCCCTGGCGGTACATATCGATGTAATGCTTTTCCGGAAGGCTACCATCGTCCTGAGTTACCTGTAGATCCCAGTATTGACCGCCACGCCAGTCTCCCATTTCGTCGAGCTCGAACCAGTGTCCCGGCATAATTTTGCGGATTCCTGAAAACATGGTTTCCGCGCCCGACGTGTAGCCAAAAGCCAGGTACTCGCCCAGCATCTTGCGATTGAATTCCGCCTTGACACCGGGGTAGGCAAGCAGTGTTTTTATTTCGGAACCGAAAAGCAATGTCCCGTTTTCGTAGCGATAGTAAAACGGCTTGATCCCAAGACGGTCTCTTGCGCCGAAAAGAACACGGCGGCGCTGATCCCAGATGACAAAAGCGAACATGCCGCGCAGATGCTGCACGCAGTCGCGGCCGTACTCTTCGTACAAATGCACGATGGTCTCGGTGTCGCTGTGCGTGCGGTAGCGATGTCCGAGCGCTTCCATTTCCTTGCGCGAATCCTGGTGGTTATAGACTTCGCCGTTATAGACGATCCAGATGTCCCCGGTTTCGTTCGACAGAGGCTGATGGCCGGATTTCACGTCAATAATGCTGAGGCGGCGCATGGCGATGCCGACATTGCCGTCTACGAATAAACCTTCATCATCCGGGCCGCGGTGCGTAATCTGACGGTTCATGGACGCCAGGGTGGAACGCTCGACTCGGCGCGTCCTGTCCTGATAAAAGATCCCGCAGATGCCACACATTTAGCTACCCATCCGATCTCGTGCGCCGGAAAGCGCCGCGTTCTTCGCAATCGCGGCCTTGCTTAACGGCTGGTGAAGCACAATCTGTTCGCTCGATGGGGAAACGACCTGTGTCAGCTCTCCACGCGTAACAAGCTGGCAATACGAAACGGCGTGGTGCGCGGAAACCAGCCGCTTGCCCCCTGCCTCTACGTAACTACCATTATAGAAATACAAGTCGCGAAGCCCCCCGGAATCGGCACGATAGTAGATGAACTCCGCATCGCTAGCCCAGCCAGCGTGCATCCAGGGCCCCGCGGCATGGCGGAAGAAAAATCCATGCAGTTCTTGGCCCACTTCGTAGATATACCCTCGAACTTCGGTCGCGTCAATTTCATTTAAGGAACGCAGACAACCGCCCGGCTGATTGCGGTCCGCGAGCGGCAGAATGATCGTCGCGCACTCCGCGGGAATCTCGCATTCCGTGGAACAGCGAAGAGTCCAGGACTCTTCCCTGCGCCCGTATGCGGGAGACCACCAACTGGGATGCAACGCGCGTTGCCAACTGTCGCCCGTGCAGCCGACAATCTCTACGCCACCCTCCGAACTGGAGCGGGGGGAAAACCTGCCCAGGGAATCGGACGGTTGCAGATCTCCGCCTAAATGCCACGCCAGGTCCAGCTTGTGGACACCCTGCCCCTCCGCCATGTCGCGAATGAACCAGAACCGTCCCTGAAGGTGAAATACCCAGCGCCGGTGGGTGACACCGCTGGGAGCGTAGCCATCATGGCTGCCGCGAAATAAATCAAAGTATTCGCCCGCAACCCAAACTTCCCGTTGGGTCTTGGTCAACCTCTCCCACGCAAAGGGACCCTTGGGCTCGCTTTGACCCCGGCCATCCACTGTCATCGTGTTGTGGGAAGTCGTGCCTCGCAAAGTGTTTCGGTCCGACGCGTCACCAACATACTCAAAGGTTCCGGGGTCTTGCAATAGCACACGATTGCCCGATAACAGCTGCACACTCAGCGCGTCGGCATGCCCGTGGCCACCCGATCCAGCGCCTTGCGGACCGGCATCAATCACCATCTGCTGCGGGATTGGTTCCGCACTGCTCATGAAATAAAAGCCGGAGGTCTCCAGCGCTGTCGAAACAAGATGCGGAGGAGTGGATTTTAGAGCGTCGAACTGGTCTACACCTTCCACGCCCAGCAGCCAGATCGTGTCCTCTCCCAGACCGCGCGCAAGATACTTGAAGTCGCCGCGTCCAAATACCACGGCGGCGGTGGCCAAAGGCTCCGTCAAGTTTTGCGCCCGGTTCCTTTGGCCGTCGAGCAAACGGCCTCCATCATCGTCGCCAAAGCTCGCGGTGATTCCGGTGCGGCTCAGCCATGCCAAAGCCGAGCACATGCGTTCCACGGTGGCGGCGTATTCGGGAGGAGGCGACACATTATTCTTCGAGGCCAGGAGCCCGCACTGGAGAAAAAACTCCAACGCGTATACGTGGTAATAGGCGCTCTGCTCAAAATAGAAACCATCGTCGCGCACTTGTTTGCGCGCCTCTTCCAAGACTACGCGCCATC
>JAYTQD010000278.1:0-10766 GCA_043746935.1 Acidobacteriaceae bacterium
CCGTGCAGCTGACTCACCCGGCCCGCGGCATCACCAGTAAACTTCGCTGTAGCCACGGCCCATTCGCGAACGCCGCCTTCTTCGTGAGCGCCTTCGACGCGTAACTGCATCGGCCACATCGGCCACGGAGTTTGCGGAGCGCGTTCCAAAGGCGGCATCGGCATGATTTCGAATTGATGAACCGTGAGTGCCTTCTGCCGGTGGCACGTTCCCAGGCAATCCGCTCCCGTGTCGCCGCCACCAATAATCACAACGCGCTTGCCTGTTGCAAGAATCTCTGTTCCCGGATCGATAGAGTCTCCCGCGCCGCGACGGTTCTGTTGCGGCAAGAACTCCATCGCGAAATGGATACCCTTGAGTTCGCGACCGGGCACTTTGAGATCACGAGGCTGCTCTGCACCACCCGCCAGTATGATCGCGTCAAATTCTCGGCGCAGGTCTTCTACGGGAACACTCACGCCGATGTGGGCATTCACAACAAACTTCACGCCTTCGGCAGCCATCTGTTCCAACCGTCGGTCGAGGACCACGCTTTCCATCTTGAAATTCGGAATTCCGTAGCGCAGCAGGCCACCAATGCGATCGGCTTTCTCGTACACGGTGACCCCATGACCGGCACGGCAAAGCTGTTGCGCCGCCGCCAGGCCCGCTGGGCCCGATCCCACAATCGCAACTCTCTTGCCCGTACGCACTTTGGGCGGTTCCGGTCGGATCCAGCCTTCCTTGAATCCTCGTTCCACGATGTTTTTTTCAATCTGCTTGATGGTCACCGGCGGCTGGTTAATCCCCAGAACGCACGCCGCTTCACACGGAGCCGGACAGATGCGTCCGGTAAACTCCGGGAAATTATTCGTCGCGTGCAATTGCCGCACAGCTTCTTTCCAGCGCCCGCTGTACACCAGATCATTCCAATCAGGAATAATGTTGTTCACTGGACATCCGCTCTGGCAAAAAGGCACGCCGCAATCCATGCACCGCGCACCCTGTTCGCGCAGGCTCGCCTCGGGGAAGTCCTGGTAAATTTCGAACCAGTCGTTGACCCGTTCCAAAACCGGACGGCGTAGCGCCAACTCGCGCGAGTACTCCAGGAAACCAGTGGTCTTACCCATGCTGCACCTGTCCGGCTGCCACTTCAACGGGCAATAGCTGTCCCGGTACGTAAGGCTGTTGCGTGCGCGTCACGCCCTGCACCCGCTTATATTCGTGCGGGAAAATCTTGATGAACCGCGGTAGCATCGCCAGCCAGTTTTCGAGGATCATCTTGGCGCGACGGCTGCCGGTCAACTCGAAATGCCGCGACACAAGCCGATGCAGAAGCTCCACATCGCTAGGCTCCAGAACAGGATCAAGATCCACGGAAGCCATATTGCACCGCTTGACAGCAAAATCCAGCCGCTCGTCAAATACATACGCGATGCCGCCGCTCATACCCGCCGCAAAATTCCTGCCGCAAGCGCCAAGCACCACCACCAAACCGTTGGTCATATATTCGCAGCCGTGATCTCCCACGCCCTCCACCACGGCCAGAGCGCCAGAGTTTCTAACTGCGAAACGCTCACCCGCAACTCCGTTGAAAAACGCTTCTCCGCTAGTGGCGCCGTAGAGCGCAACGTTGCCAATCAAAATATTCTCTTCCGCGGCAAACCGCGCTTGCGTCGACGGATACACAATCACGCGTCCGCCGGAAAGCCCCTTGCCCACGTAGTCGTTGGCCTCGCCTTCCAGCCGTAACGTGACACCCTGCGCCAGAAACGCGCCGAAACTCTGTCCGGCTGAGCCGCTGAACTGCACGCGAATCGTATCGTCCGGCAATCCCACGGATCCGTACCGCCGCGCGATCTCGCCGCTCAACATGGCGCCGACCGTGCGATGCACGTTTCGAATGGGCAGCCGAATCTCAACCGGCGTGCTGTTCTCCAGAGAAGGGCGCGCTTGTTCGAGCAACGCATGATCCAGTGCCTGACTCAGCCCGTGATCCTGGGCTTGCACACAACGCCGCGCCACGCGCCCAGGCACGGGCGGGTTATACAGAATTGCCGACAGATCCAGACCGCTCGCCTTCCAATGATCCACAGCGGGCCGCGTCTCCAACATATCGACACGTCCTACCATTTCATCTACCGTGCGGAATCCCATCTCCGCCATGTACTCGCGCAATTGGTCCGCGATGAAGAAAAAGAAATTGATGACGTGTTCGGGTTGCCCCTGAAATTGCTTCCGCAACACCGGATCCTGCGTCGCAATGCCAACCGAGCAAGTATTCAGATGACACTTGCGCATCATGATGCAACCCATGGCAATCAGTGGCGTGGTCGCAAAACCGAATTCTTCCGCACCGAGCAGCGCCGCAATCGCCACGTCGCGCCCCGTTTGTAGCTTGCCGTCGGTTTGCACGCGAATACGGCTTCGCAGATCATTCAGCAGGAGCACTTGTTGCGTTTCCGCCAATCCTAGTTCCCACGGAATGCCCGCATGCTTGATCGAACTTAGAGGAGACGCACCCGTACCACCACTATCTCCGCTGATGAGCACAACATCGGCGTGGGCTTTGGCCACACCAGCCGCGACGGTACCTACTCCGACCTCCGCCACCAGCTTGACCGCAATCCGAGCCGCTGGATTCACATTCTTAAGATCGTAAATCAGCTGCGCGAGATCTTCGATCGAATAGATGTCGTGGTGCGGTGGAGGTGAAATTAGCCCTACGCCTGGGATGGAATGCCGCAGTTTCGCAATGCCTTCGTCGACCTTGTGGCCCGGAAGTTGGCCGCCCTCTCCTGGCTTTGCTCCCTGCGCCATTTTGATTTGTAATTCATCCGCGTTCACAAGATAGTTTGTAGTGACGCCAAACCGCGCCGATGCTACCTGCTTCACCGCGCTGCGGCGCAAATCTCCGTTGGCATCAGGACGAAAGCGCGCTTCGTTTTCGCCACCTTCACCGGTATTCGACTTTCCGCCGATGCGATTCATGGCAATCGCCAGTGTTTCGTGGGCCTCCTGGCTGATGGAACCGAACGACATTGCCCCGGTGGTAAAACGCTTTACGATCTCTTTCGAGGATTCTACTTCCTCTAGTGGAACAGGCGCTTCCACTTTCTTCATTTGCATCAAGCCCCGCAGAGTGCAGAGCCTGCGATTTTCGCCGTCGATGAGATCCGCATACTCCCGAAACGTCTTGCAGCTGCCTTCACGCACGGCCCGCTGCAGTGTGCTGATCGTTTCCGGATTCAACAGGTGATACTCGCCATTCGTCCGGAAATGATAGTTGCCCCCCACCGCCAGCTCCGTATCAAATTCCGTAGCTGGCTGGAACGCGTGCTCGTGCCGCAGGAGCGCTTCGCGGGTCAGTACTTCCAACCCGACGCCTTCCAGTCGCGACGTCGTACCAGTAAAATACGTATCCACCAAGTCTTTATTCAGCCCGATGGCTTCAAAGACTTGCGCGCCTTGATAACTCTGAAGAGTCGAAATTCCCATCTTCGAAAAGGTTTTCAGCAAGCCCTTGTTGATGGCTTTAATAAAATTCTTGATCGCAAGTTGCGCGGTAATTCCGTTTGGCAAATAGCCCCGTCGCGCCAAGTCTTCAAATGTCTCAATAGCCAGATACGGGTTGATCGCACTCGCTCCATAGCCCGCGAGCAACGCAAAGTGCATCACTTCGCGCGGCTCTCCCGACTCAATGATGAGCGCCACCTGCGTCCGCGTCTCTTCCCGTAGCAGCACATTATGTACCGCCGCCAGCGCCAACAAACACGGAATCGGCGCGTAGTCTTTATCGACTCCACGATCAGAAAGAATTAGCAGGCTATATCCAGACTTCACCGACAAGGAAGCACGACGACAGAGCTCGTCCAACGCGAACTTCAACCCCATGTCCCCGTCAGCAGCCCGGAATAGCGTGGGCAATGTGGTAGCGAGCATGTCTCCGCGTGAAACTCGGCGCAGCTTTTCCAAATCCCGATTGGTCAAAATCGGATGCTGCAACTTCAGAGTATGGCAATTCTGCGGGGTTTCCTCCAGAATGTTGCCTTCCGTGCCGATGTAGCTGATCAGCGACATCACCATTTCTTCGCGGATCGAATCGATCGGCGGGTTCGTCACTTGCGCGAAGAGTTGCTTAAAGTAATTGAACAGCGGTTGCGGGCGGTCGGAAAGGCACGCGAGTGGCGTGTCGGTTCCCATCGACCCCACGGGTTCCTCGCCTTTGCCCGCCATCGGCTCCAGAATCATTTTCAGATCTTCGTCTGTGTAGCCGAACGCGCGCTGGCGGCTCAGGATTGTCTGGTGATCGGAGGCATGCACGCGCACCGGCTCTGGCAGTTGGTCTAGCGTAATCTGGTTGTCTTTCAGCCACTGCGCGTAGGGCTTGCGGAAGCTGAGCCGGTTCTTGATCTCCTTGTCAGTGACGATGCGGCCTTCCACCGTATCGACCAGGAACATCTTCCCCGGCTGCAAGCGCCCCTTCATCTTCACTTCTTCCGGCGGAATTTCCAATACGCCCGCTTCGGACGCCATCACCACCAAATCATCCTGCGTCACCACGTAACGCCCGGGCCGCAGGCCGTTGCGGTCCAGCATTGCGCCAATCACGCGGCCATCTGTGAACGCCATGGCGGCCGGCCCATCCCACGGTTCCATCAGCGATGCATGGTACTCGTAGAATGCGCGTTTCTCCGCCTTCATGTGTGGATTCCCAGCCCACGCTTCCGGGATCAGCATGGCCATCACGTGCGGAAGCTCGCGCCCGGTTTGGAACAAGAGTTCCACCGCATTGTCGAAATTCGACGAGTCGCTTCCATCTGGCGTAATGATGGGATTCAGCTTCTTGATGTCTTCTCCAAACAGCGGCGAGCGCAGCGATGACTGGCGCGCGCGCATCCAGTTCACGTTGCCTTTCAACGTGTTGATCTCGCCGTTGTGCGCTACGTAGCGGTAAGGGTGCGCCAGCTGCCAGCTGGGAAAGGTATTGGTCGAGAAGCGTTGGTGTACCAGACACAACGCGCTCATCACATCCGGGTCGGAAAGCTCCACGTAGAAGTTCGCGATTTGCGGCGCCAGCAGCAGCCCCTTGTACACGATCGTCCGCGCTGAGAGCGACGGGACATAAAACAGATCTTTATCTTGAATTTCCGACTCCGCAATTTCGGATTCCGCTCGCTTGCGCACCACGTACAGCTTGCGCTCGAAAACATTTTCATCTTGCCCGATGGGTCGCCCCACAAAGAGCTGCTGAATATACGGCTGTGATCCACGCGCTACGCGTCCAATTGCCGTTCCATCCACGGGTGTATCGCGCCAGCCAAGAACAGCAAGTCCCTCTTCGCGAATGATTCGTTCGATGATCCCTTCGCACTGCAGTCGTTCGAGCTTTTCCACTGGTAGAAAGGTCATCCCCACGGCGTAAGCACCTGGCGCGGGCAAGGCGAAGCCCAGCTTGGCGCACTCTTTCACAAAGAACTTATGCGGAATTTGGATCAGAATGCCCGCGCCATCTCCAGTTTCAGGATCGCATCCGCAGGCACCGCGGTGGGTCAGGTTGATCAGAAGCTGAATACCTTTCAGGATGATTTCGTGACTCTGGCCGCCGCGAACGTTCGCAACAAAGCCGATGCCGCACGCATCATGCTCGTGCGCCGGATCGTAAAGACCCTGCGCCACCGGCAAGCCGTTTTTTGTCCGAAATCGCTTCATCGTCGTACTTCCACTCCGGTGAAACCCAATCCTTCTAACTGACGCGTACAGTTCTTATCAGAGCTACAGAGCCTACAGTTCTCCATCCTCTTTCTACTTCCCCTCCGGCGATAAGTACAATTCAGAGTTTCGATGCGCGTAATGGGAATTTCCAAGCGCCCGAACACCCTATACTTAATCCAAAATCGGCAGGTCGATACAAGGTTTGACAAGGAAATCCAGCTTCGCGATCTGCCTCATCGCCCGATTGACCGCGGACGCTTCACAAGCCTCCAGCGAGACAACAAAGGGCAGGCTAGATTTCAAATAACCTGGTTTCTGCAAGAGCGAGTCGATGTTGATGCCACACTTCTCGAAAATTCCCGACAGCGCGGCAATAATACCGGGCCGGTCTTTCACGGTGAATCGCAGATAGTGACGTGTTGTAAAATCGGCACTCACGCTCGGCGAAGCGGTGACGGGTTCGGCCACATCCCGCACTTCGCCGTGTTCCACCCGTGTAATTGCGACAATGTCGGAAACCACGGCAACGGCCGTCGGATGTCCACCAGCGCCATGTCCCCCGAAAACTGTCTCGCCGCCGAATTTGCCCGTTGCCATCACTAGATTCTGGCTTCCCTGCACGCGCGCCAGCGGAGATGTCAGCGCAACCAGCGTCGGCTTCACCTGGGCCAGAAGATGGTTGCCATGCACTTCCGCCCACGAAATTTGCCGGATCGTGCAACCCAACTGACTGGAATAGTCAAAATCCACCGGCTCAATCCCGCGAATGGTACGGCACGTAATCGACTCCGGTGGCACATGACTGCGCAATCCCACCCGCGCCAGAATTGCCAGCTTGGCGCGCGCATCCAACCCCTCCAGATCATCCGTGGGATCGGCTTCCGCAAAGCCCAGCGCTTGCGCTTCCGCCAGAGTTTTGTCGAAGTCCGCACCCGACGCTTCGATCTTGCTCAAAATAAAATTGCAGGTACCGTTGAGAATGCCGCAGATCTTGAACAACTCGTCGCCCGCCAAGCCTTCCTGTAGGCCCGAAATTACAGGCACGCCGCCCGCCACGGACGCTCCATAGGCAATGTGCCGTTTCATTTTCCGCGCCAGCGCAATCAGCTCGGGACCAGAACGCGCAATCAATTGCTTATTAGCCGTGACTACGGACTTCCCCGCATTCAGCGCCTTCCGAATCCAATCTTCCGCGGGCTGTAACCCACCCATCACTTCGACCACAACGTCTACGTCGGACTCCAAAACGTCGTTGATGTCCTCGGTCCAGCGAACGTCGGCAGGCAACCAGTCCACCTTCTTGCGCTTCACGTTGCGATTGCAAATGTGAGTGAGCCGCAACGGCGCGTGTACCTGCTCGGAAAGAATTTTGGCCACCGAACTGCCCACCGTGCCAAAACCCAAAATCGCGACCTTGCAAACCCCCGCATTGGAATTGCGGGCTTTCCCCAGCGCACCTGCATGCCCCATCACAGATTTTCTTTTGGAAGAGGAAGTCATAAGCTAGCTGCCCTTCCCTGTTTTTGTTTTTGCTTTTGTAAGAGCCACTTTCCTCGAAATCCGGCCCCCGCCGTTAATACTGGCGGCCTGCCGCGGCACTTGCTTCCCTGCTGCGGGAGCCCCAGCTGGTGTATGTGTAAAGAATCGCGCATGAAGATGCCGCACAGCCCGCGGCACATCGCTCTCCTGGATCACAAAGCTGATATTAATTTCCGAGGCTCCTTGCGAAATCATGCGAATATTCACCTCGGCCCGCGCTACGGTGTCAAACACACTGGCGGCGATTCCCGGCTTGCCGTGAATGTCCTCGCCCACAAGGCAAATGATTGCCTGCTGTCCCTCACACGTAACATCGGCAATTTGTTCCAAATCAACAATTAAAGCGGTGGGTAGCCGTTTGGAATCCATCGTGAACGACATACTGACTTCAGAAATTGCCACCAAGTCCACCGAAGCCGAATGCCGGTCCAAGGCCTCAAACACCGACCGCAAAAATCCATGCACCATAACACCGCGCGACGCCACCACGTTCACCAGGCTGACACCCGTCTTGGCGGTGATCGCGCGGAACGTATCGTTACCACGTGGAGCCTGCGCTGTAATGCGTGTGCCTTTGCTCTTCACGTTGCCGGAATTTAGAACGTACACCGGAATATCTTTCTGGATTGCCGGCAACAGCGTGGCCGGATGCAGCACTTTCGCGCCAAAGTACGCCAGCTCGGCAGCCTCGTTGAAGCTGATGTGAGGGATGGTGCGAGCATCGGAGCACAATCTCGGGTCCGTCGTCATCATGCCCTCGACGTCCGTCCAGATTTCAATCGACTCGGCATCCAGCGCAGCCCCCACAATGGCCGCCGAGAAGTCCGAGCCGCCACGACCCAGCGTGGTGGTGATGCCCTCTTGCGTCGCCGCGATAAATCCTCCCATGACGGGAATTCGTCCCTTTTTTACCAAAGGTGCAAGATGCACTTGCGCGCGCTCCCGCGTCTCGTCTGCCAATGGCAAGGCTCGCGTGTGCTTGGCATCCGTCACAATGCACTTCCGCGAATCCACCCAAACCGTGTCCAAACCGCGAACCGCCAACGCCGCCGCCACGATTTCACTGGAGAGCAATTCTCCGAACGAAAGAATCTGGTCACTGCTGCGAGGAGAGAGTTCCCGAATCGCCGCCAATCCCCGCACGAAACCCTCCGCCTGTTCGAAGGTAGCTCGCAATTTTTCGGCAATCTTCGATAACCCCTCCGCTCCCAACAGCTCCCGAGCTGTCTCCAAATGGCGCACGCGCAACGCCTCGAGCAATTGCAAACTGGCGTCCGCATCACCCGACGTGGCCTGTTGCCCCATCAGTACCAGTTGGTCCGTCACCTTGGCAAACGCGCTCACCACCACGACCGGATGCTGTTCCCGCCGGCTGCGCACGATCTCGGCCACGCGCCCAATCGCGGTCGCGTCCTGCACCGACGTTCCTCCAAACTTCATGATCACCATGACGGTCCCGTCCTCAACTGCAGCCCTCTGTAGCGCTTTGGAGCAAAACAAAAACCCACTCGCCGGTCTACTTTCTGGCGGTGGGTTCGATTGAGCGCTTTGGAATTCGTTCTAGCTCAAATGCACCCCTCAGCCAGAAGGCGGCTAATTCGTGTTCCCGATGTAATCGGAAGCCTTGTACCCACACCCGTCCCTTGGCTCATTCGAGTCATACAACCTCGAATCTACCCTGCGTGCCCGCTTACGGCAAGTACAAGTTTTCGATGCAGCCTATCAAGAAAACAAGAGTCTTATCCAGAAAACAGACTGTCTATCATCTTAGTGTTTTCAGTCACTTACTGCGAAGCCAACACCGCGAACGAATGGACGGCCCTTCTTCATATAGCCCCACGCTCCCATCTCCTCTTCTTTCTGTACGATAGAGTCTCCGAAAAATGCCCCTGCAAAACTCCATCTCCGCCAAATCCCTTCGCGCGGACTTTCGCCATACGCTGCTCCTCGCGCTGCCCCTGATTTTTGCGGAGCTAGGCTGGATGACCATGGGCATCGTTGATGTCATCATGGTGGGACGGCTCCCCAACAGTGCGGTTGCCATTGGAGCCACCGGCCTCGGCCAGAGCCTCTACCATAGCGTCGCCATCTTCGGCGGCGGCCTGCTCCTTGGCATGGACACCTTCGTGGCCCAAGCTTTTGGCCGCGAAGACCTTGCCGACGCAAGGCGCACGCTGGTCAACGGATTGTTTCTTGCCTTCGTTCTAACACCACTTCTGATGTTGGTCGTCCTGTCCTGGCCCGCCCTCATGACGCATTTCGGTATCAGCGCGGAACTCGTAGCGCCGATGACGCCCTTTCTGCGAGCACTCAATTGGGGCACACTGCCTCTGCTGATCTACTTTGCCTTACGCCGCTATTTACAGGCTATGAACGTCGTAGTTCCCATCATGTTCGCGCTGATTTCCGCGAACATCGTCAATGCCGCCGGCAATTGGATTCTCATCTACGGACACTTCGGCTTTCCCGCGATGGGTATGACCGGGTCAGGCTGGTCCACATGCCTCTCCCGCGTCTATCTGGCCTTTGTGCTCTTGGTAACTTTGCTATTCGTCGAATCCAAACGGAAATTGCCCACATGGATCGGCACAATTCGAGTTGACTCTCAACGAGTGTTCGACTTGTTGAGACTGGGAAGCCCCGCCGCCGCGCAAATCTTGCTCGAAATCGGAGCCTTCGCCGCCGCTACGGCAATGTGCGCGCGCCTTGGACCCGTTCCACTTTCGGGACACGAAATTGCTCTCAACTGCGCTGCGCTCGCGTTCATGGTTCCGTTGGGAATCAGTTCAGCGGCAGCCGTGCGTGTTGGCCAACAGATAGGAAGACGAGATCCCGCCGCAGCCCGCCGCGCCGGGTGGTCCGCGATGGTTCTCGGCGTTGGCTTTATGGCAACCTCAGGGCTGGTCTTCGTATCCGTTCCAAAAACCATTGCCAGGATTTTTTCTCCCGATCCGGCTGTGATTCATATCGGAGCCACGCTCTTGCTGGTCGCGGCGGCGTTTCAATTATTTGACGGAATGCAGGTCGTCGCCACGGGCGCCCTTCGCGGTACGGGCGACACGCGTACACCCATGCTAGCCAACCTTGTCGCCTATTGGTTCCTCGGCCTTCCCCTGGGCTACGTCCTCGGCTTCAAACTAGGTTGGGGCGTCATCGGCATTTGGGTCGGCCTTTGCATTGGACTCATGCTCATCGGAAGCACACTCTTGCTGGCATGGCACCGACGGCTAAGCAGCAAACTCACATTTCGAGGAACGAGGTTCGCAGACAGCCCCCATTTCGAGAAATAACGGCTGTACTCAACAAAACCAGCTCGCGCAGACCCGAAATCAAGGCGTAAGTTAAAGGAAACAATTGGTCGGGGAGAGAGGATTTGAACCTCCGACCCCCTGGTCCCGAACCAGGTGCTCTACCAGGCTGAGCCACTCCCCGACAAGACTACAAGCTGGAAACACAGGCGGGTGCCTGTCCACTTGAGCTGTGCAAATTATAGCATCCGCCCCTACCTGATGAGCCTTTGCGCTCTTGCGCCG
>JAYTQD010000279.1:0-4044 GCA_043746935.1 Acidobacteriaceae bacterium
TCCGGGGCAAAACTCCGCACGAATCCCGTGCTCTGTTCCTTGCCCAAACCATCCCTTCAATCCCGGCCCCAGGTGTTCAGTTTTGAGGGGGGCACTACATCTCTGTATGTTGGTGCGGCTGGATGGGTCGGCTGAAAGTCCCCTCGGCTCAAGGTTTTTAGGAGAAACTAGGGCGTGTTCACACTATTGCCGTATTTTCGTGTAAGATGTAGGCAGATGGAAATCACGGAAAAGCAGTATGAGCGAATCCAGAATCATCTGCCGGTACAGCGCGGAAATGTTCGCCTGAGCAACTTACAAATCCTCAATGCGATTCTGTATGTGGCGGAACATGGTTGTAAGTGGCGTGGGCTGCCCCAGCGGTTCGGACGCTGGCATACCATCTATATGCGGATGAACCGCTGGTCGAAAAACGGGGTATTGGACCGGGTGTTCGAGAAGCTGCAACAGGAGCAGATCGTGCGCATCCGAATCGAAGCCTTCAGTCTGGACTCGACCTCGGTGAAGGTACATCCGGATGGCACGGGGGCGCTAAAAAAAACGGACCGCAGGCCATTGGCAAATCCCGCGGGGGATGGAACACCAAGATTCATTTGGTTGCCGCGGATGCTCGAACGGCCATAATTTTCGCGCTGTCGCCAGGCAACGCCCACGATGCGCCAGCGGGACGGGCCTTGCTGGAAGCCTTGGGTCCGATGCCGGAAGGTCTGCCGTTGTTGATGGATCGAGCCTATGCAGGCAATGAAACCCGGCAATTGGCGCTGGATTTGGGGATGATTCCGGTGGTACCTCCGAAGAGCAACCGGATCGAACCGGTGGGAATATGATCGCGCGCTGTATAAGAAGCGCAACGAGATCGAGCGTTTGTTCCGCAGGCTGAAGGGTTTCCGCCGAATCTTTTCCCGCTTCGAGAAACTGGATGTTGTGTTTCTCGCCTTCCTCAATTTCGCGCTTATCGTCGAAGCCCTGCGTTAGTGTGAACACGCCCTAGTGAACTTGGCAATCAGCTTAAGGGTGTCCCGCGCTTTGATTCTCGTTCTTTTCGCCTGCCTGGCATCGTGTGTGGCGATGGCGCAAGGCCGGCAAAGCGGAGAAATCCGCGGAACTGTGACAGACCCAACCCATGCGGTCATGCCAGGCGTTTTGGTCTCCATCCGTGGTACTTTAACCGGCGAGATTCAGACAGCAACCACTGATGGCTCAGGCGTTTACGACTTCCCCCACGTAGTGCCGGGAGGGTACACGGTCAGCTTCGCGAAAGACGGATTCAAGACGTTTGTTCGCCAGAGCATCGTCCTGCAAGTCCAGACCATTGCGGTCAATGCCGAGCTGGCGATGGGCGCGGCTACGGAAACCTTGATCGTGGTGGCCGCAAATCCCGACTTAGATACCGAGACGACGGATAGGAACACGAGATTCTCGTCGCGGTTGGTCGCTGACGCCCCTACGGGTAGCCGTAACTGGATGGACTTGCTGGCGTCCCTGCCGGGCGTGAATCCCGGATGGGGTGAAGGATCCGGTGGCCAGGCCATCGGCGTCAACGGGCAGGCGGGATTCTACTCGAATTGGCAAATTGATGGCGGAATCGCCATGTTTGGGCAGTCGTCGAACCCCGATTTGCTGGCCCCGCCGATCGACTCCATTGAGGAAGACGCATCGCATTTCCTGCGAGCGCTGACGAACGGCGCAGAATGCTCATGGATGCGGCTAGCAGCAATCGGCGCATTGCTCAGGTCACTGCCAGATTTCGAGATCTTACCGAGCTTTCCGACGAAGATGTCGAATCGGCGCTAGAAGACCTCATAGAACTAGGTGCGTTCGACGACACGGCGGAGCCAAACGATGATGGGAACAAGTAGTTCAGGGCAAACTCCGGCCGAAATCTTAGCTGAGTTAGGAATTCGAGAACCGGAAGATCTAGATATTGAAGCAATAGCCCAGTACTGCGGCGCCACGATTCAATATAAGCCACTAAGTGGGTGTGAGGCGCGCATCATGGGCTTGGACGATGCCGCTATTATTACCATCAACGTCAATTCTTCTTCCGAACGGCAACGATTTTCAGGAGGGCATGAACTTGGACACTGGATGCGAGACAGGCGCACTGCCAGTTTCCGGTGCGATGAGCAGATGTTTGTCCGGGAGTGATCCGTAGACAACCCGGAAAAGCGTGCGAATCGCTTTGCATCAGACCTGTTACTACCGGCCAAAATGTTCCGACCCTTGTCCAAAGGTCTTCCGATCACGTTTGCATCCGTTCAACAACTGACGGACATTTTCAAAATGAGTTTATCGGCAACGGCTATTCGACTCGTGGAATACGGCTCGTACCCTGCGATGCTTATTTGTAACAGTGCTGGCGGACGAGAATGGTACGTTGCAAGTTCAATGGTAGAGAAGAGACTCTGGCCTGTAGATCGTCCAGGTCAAGTGACCCAGGCAGCCGCATTCCTGAATCGACGCCCGCAAACTCAGGGACCGCAGGATGTACGTGCCGATCACTGGATCAAGAATTTCCGTGCTGATCGATACTGGATCAAAGAAGATTCCATTCTATGGACGAATCAGAGCGTTCTCTCCCTCATTTGGTGGGAGGACGAAAATCAGTTGATCGATCTGGATAACTTTGAAGAGGAAAGCGGGTCTTGGAGATCGGACAAAAAAAAGAACTGGGACTGAGCTCCGATGGATCAGATCTGGTCGGTCAGTGGAAGTCGTGGGATCGAACATCCATTTCGCTGATCTCCAGTGGGCGAACGACATCTGCTTTCACCGAGACCACATTTTCTTGGTTTTGAAGCTTGCCCTCGATCAGCAGGAATTTGCCGTAAGTGACAAGGCGGCGGTACTGCTCATAGACAGCGGGAGTAACGATTGCGTTGGAAATCCCCGTTTCATCTTCAAGGCTCAAGAATACAAATCCTTTGGCCGTTCCTGGCCGCTGCCGCGCAATCACGCATCCTGCGATCCGAGTCTTCCGCCCGTCCTTGAGATTACGCAAATCGCTCGAACAAACGATGCCCATGCGTGACAGAGCCTCCCGGTGATAGGCCATCGGATGTGGACCCACAGTGACACCGGTGCCGTGGAAATCGGCGGCCAGCCGCTCATCGACCGTCATCCGGGCAAGGGGTGACTCTTCGTCCTGTTCCGGAATTTCTCTTAATAAAGGACCCGTGGGGCGGCCAGCATATTCCACCTGCCAGAGCGCATCGCGGCGATGGATGTTCTCTCCAAGCCAATTGAGCGCACCAATCTTTGCCAGCATCGTGAGATCGTTTTTCCGCAACTCGGGTACACGGAGCGCGAGATCGTGGATGGACTCAAAAACCCGGTTCTTGCGCGCTTGAATCAGGGCTTCTCCTACCTCTTGCCGCAATCCTCTGGCGTAGAACAATCCGAGCCGCAGTGCGAAGCGATTGGCCCCGTTGTCGCCTTCCGGCTCAAGTGTGCATAACCAGTCCGATCGCAGCACATCGATTGGCTTGACACGCAGGCCGTGAAGTTGCGCATCTTTAACCAGAGTGGATGGGCTATAAAATCCCATCGGCTGATTGTTGAGCATGGCGGCAGTGAACGCCGCTAGATAATGGCACTTGAGATAGGCGCTGGCATAGGCGATGAGCGCAAAGCTGGCGGCGTGCGACTCTGGGAATCCGTACAACGCGAAAGACGCAATCGACTGGATAATCTGCTCCTGAGCATCGGGACGAATACCGTTGGCAGTCATGCCCTGGCGCAGCTTTACCTCCAGTTCTCGCATTCGCGCCTGTGAACGCCGCATTCCCATTGCACGGCGCAGCTCTTCTGCTTCGCCGCCGCTGAAGTTGGCGACGATCATCGACATGCGAATCAACTGTTCCTGAAATAGCGGTACTCCGAGCGTGCGCTTCAGCACAGGTTCCAGCAGCGGGTGCGCATACGTCACCGCTTCCTTTCCTTGCCGCCGCTTCATATAAGGATTCATCATCTTGCCCACGATGGGTCCGGGACGGATGATTGCCACTTGTACGACTAAGTCGTAAAAACGCACGGGACGATTGC
>JAYTQD010000280.1:0-1463 GCA_043746935.1 Acidobacteriaceae bacterium
CTGCAAATCCCATTACGCCGTAGACATTCGCGCTACGAGTTGACCTGCCCGGTCGAAGTTACCGTGCTGCGCTCCGGCATCCCGCAGAATCTGCCGGGACGGATCGTCGATGCCGGCTTGGGCGGCATCAGCGTGGTGCTCTCCGGCGACTTGTATCCTGGTGAATCCATTGGAGTTGAGTTCCAGCTGGCAGGAGCCCCGGCGGGGGTTCAGGCTCGTGCGCGGGTACGCTATCAGGATCGCATCCGGTGTGGCATCGAGTTCTCCACGGTCAGCCCAGACAAGCTGGAGCTGGTGCGCCTGTGGACGGATCAGCGTCATCGAGTAACAGTTTCGGCGGCGGACACTATCAAGGTCGTCCCGCTGGCGGAGCCGCAGTTCTTGCAAGCTGCTCAACCGAAAAGGGTTAGATCTTCGCACCCGGCGGGGCTGCGGGGCCGTAAATCTTTGGGCCGAACATTCAAAATTGTGGCCTTGCTAACGATGGCGGCTGTCCTGGCGCTGGGCGGCTGGGCTTACCAGCATTTTAGGGCTACTGCGAGTCTCCAGGAGCCTGTGGCGGCACCAGAGGCGCTGTTGCGGAGGGTAATCGTGGCGGCGGATGTGATGCAGTCACTCATCACCTACCGGACCATGCCGATCTACCCGCAAGTGGCTCAACAGCAAGGAGTTGAGGGCACGGTGCTGCTGGATACGGTGGTAGGGAAAGATGGCCGTGTGCTCGAGGTTCGGCCCACCAGCGGACCTCCCGAGCTGACTGGGGCGGCTCAGGATGCGGTCAAAAATTGGCGCTTCTCGCCGTTCACCCTGAATGGCGATGCGGTGGAAGTGGAAACGACGATCGAGGTCGAATTTCGCTTGAAAGACCGATAGTTTGATTGGACGAATCAAAGTATCTCGTAATTTTCAGCTTTCGCCGGAAGGCGGAAATGGGCTCTGGGCTAGAGTTGCCAAATGCAGAGATACTTTGATTGGACGAATCAAAGTATCTCGCGGGATTCTTCTTTCCTATGCCGCCAACCGGACGAGCAACCGCAGTTGAGATCGTACTGAGGAACTATCCGCTCATTTACGAGGCCTGCCGCCGCCGGCAGGTCCGCGGCTCCAAAAAGCCGGGGACATTGAGCCTGCCCTGAGCGTAGTCGAAGGGATGGGGCGGGTGGCCGACCCTTCCAACGCTCGTGATCTCAATTCCACATTCAGAATGTTGCCCCGTTCTTTGCGAAGCAAAGGGCGGGAGTAATACTGCCTGGAACAAACAGCCTTAAGCCACCTGATCCCGAAACGAAATCTCTCTCCACCCCTCATTCACCCGAACCAACCGCGCCTCATCGAGCGCGTAAAGCCGATAACTACTCCACCGCCACTCCTCCGCCGCAGGAACCAACCCGCGCTTGACCGGATTCTGGTGCGTATACTTCAGCTTCTCCACTTTCTTCCTGTTTTCCAAAACCTTTAAGAAG
>JAYTQD010000281.1:0-10673 GCA_043746935.1 Acidobacteriaceae bacterium
ACTCCGGCTTTCGACGCACTGTAGGCGGAGGCATTAGCGTTACCCTCCTTACCAGCGATGGACGCTACATTGACGATGCGCCCATAGTTCTGACGCAGCCCAAAGCTCCGAGATCTTCAAGGCAAAGAATTCGAGACGCGTCGTCAACCCAGTAGAGCTTTGGCATGAACTCCGCCGCTGATGTGCCGCTCACCAGGCGATAGAATTCCGCTTCGACCAGAGCGCGGTCGAAAGGCGCCGCGATGTCAGAATACTTCTCCACCCATGGCCGAGACTGTTTTAGGATGAACGTGCGTAGATTTGTGGTCACACGAACGATGTAGTTCATGTTTCCCTGGCCGGCGATGTCAGCGGCAGTGACGGACTCACCACGGTCCAACCACGCGCGTTGCCGAAGGTAGCTATCCAGGCCCTCGACGTTGGTGTCAAGAAAAAATGCGCCTTCGGGTGCAAGTTCGTGGAATCGATCTTTCTTAGACAGTGTCGCCATCGCTATTCTGTTCATTGTAGTAACCGAATACGGCCCCATTCATCCTAGGCAGTGGGAGGTCTCTTTGAATCGACTTCATGCGATTGTGCTGGCAATCTGGATCGGTGCGCTTGTCCCGGGTGGAGCCAGCGCGCAGACGAACCAGATTGACCAGAGCGCTTTGAACGGGCTTCTTTCCCGCCACGTAAACGCGGAAGGCTGGGTGGATTATGCCGGCTTGAGGCAAGACCGCGCTGTGCTTCAATCTTATCTGGATACATTACGTAACGTCGACGCAGCGAAACTGCCTTCGGATGCGGCACGCTTGGCCTTCTGGATCGATGCTTACAACGCCTTCACACTGAACGATGTTCTTGAATACGTTGACGGAAAGACAGACAGCGTTAAGAACGTGAATGGCTTCTTTGACAAGAACAAACATCCCATCGCGGGTGAATCGGTGACCCTCGATGAAATCGAAAGACGCGGTCGAAACCTGCACGACCCCAGAATTCACTTTGCCGTCAACTGCGCTTCCGCGAGTTGTCCCAAGCTTCAGCCGTTTGCCTATACGGCAGCTGAACTGGATCATCAACTCGACCAGGTGACCAGGGGGTTTTTCGGAGACTCGGGCCGGGGTTTGCGGTTGGAACGGAATGAAAACACCATTTTTCTCTCGCCTATCCTTAAGTGGTATGCGGGAGACTTCAATGGAGCAACAACTGCGACCAGCCAATTCCTGTCTCTCGCGCGTGCTGCCATCTCGGGGGACAACGTGATTGAGTTCGTAGTGAGTCACGTTAGGGAGGATGTCGCTACCTACATTCGAGAAAAGCGACCCACGGTAAAATACATGGATTATGACTGGGTCTTGAACTCACAGAAGCTGCATCCCCACTGACACTAGCGTTCCTGTAATGACAATGCCTTAAGCACCACCATCACGATTTAAACACTGCCAATACGTCGATAGCGCCCAAGGCGTTGGGAAACCTCGGATCCTAGCGCGCCTTAAGGATTTGTAGCGCGCTGCATCCCCAAAGGCGAATGCAGCGCGCTTGGGGGAGGCGCCATTCACCAGCGAGCCTCCTGTTGCTGCTCACTTATTTGGTCAAGATTCCTGACGAGGAAGAAGGTTACAAACCAGCGATCTTTCCCTCTTTGTCGTGCACTTCGGCCCTTAGCAAGCTGCCCTGGTGCGAGGCTCTGATGACCTGCCCGGCTCATGTTTCAAGCCGAAAGGTTGGTTTGACAGTCGCCGCGCCGACAGCGTGGGCGGAGCAGCTTCGTTTTCCCCTCTCAGCGTGTAACCGATGGACTTGCTACGCATCTTCGTCAGGAGAAAGTCATGCCATTTCCAAAGGATACGGCCAGCACCCGAAGACATTGGACTAGGGCTGGGCGCGGAATTCGCGACAGAATCGTGCGGGGGGCACGAGAAGTCCCCTGCTCGTGACACCGTCACATTTGTCCTGCCCAATGGAGGACGATGCGCCCGCACGAAATAGACTCACGGCGGCCTGTTACCGTTGCTGCCCCGCAAATTGCCGTGGTCATCCCGGCTCTGAACGAGGAGAAGTCGATCAGCCACGTCCTGCAGGCGATACCCAGAGAATTCGCGGAGCTTGTTATTGTAGTGGACAACGGAAGCTCCGATCACACAGCCAGCCTGGCCCGGGCCAAGGGAGTCCAGGTCCTCAGCGAGCCGCACAAAGGCTACGGGGCGGCATGTCTGGCCGGCATGGCAGCTTTACCGGATGCAGTAGAGATCGTCGTTTTCTTGGACGCCGACTACAGTGACTATCCAGATGAGATGGAAAAGCTGGTTAAACCAATCTTGGAGAACCGGGCAGATTTCGTAGTCGGTTCCCGAATGGCGTATCCGGCAGCCAAGGCGGCTCTTGCTCCTCAGCAGCGCTGGGGGAACTGGCTGGCGACGAGGCTTATCCGGCTCCTGTTTGGATATCGCTACTCCGATCTTGGTCCATTTCGAGCGATTCGCAAGCGTGCGCTGGAGAGTCTGCGCATGTCCGACCGCGGCTATGGCTGGACCGTGGAGATGCAGATCAAGGCAATCAGGGCTGGTTTGCGCATCCTGGAAGTTCCGGTCCAGGTTTGGGCGTGATGGCCATGGATGGTCGATTGGCTCCGAGACGCAAGCAACCGACGAGCAAGATGCCGTCGATTTATACCTGAAACTCAAGGATGTTATTGTCCCCTTGTTCGGCAGTAACCGGGAGGGATGGATCAATGTTATGCGCCATTCGATTGCGTTGAACGCTTCCTATTTCAATACCCACCGCATGGTTCAACAATATGTCACCAACGCCTATTTTTGATAACGCACCGGATAATGAGTGCGCTCAGGAGGGCAACCCTCTTAATCATTCTTTGCCCAGCTGGCGAATCTCCCATTGAAGATGTCAGCGGCGAAATCCGCATCTGGAAATTCGAGAACCCCCCGTCGGACATAAATAGACGGGTCGGTACTCCCAAGCTGGCGATTACTTGCTTGAACGCGCACCCAGTCGGAACCTGTAGTCTTTGTCTTCGGGTAGACGCCCGTCAACACGAAGAACCTTCACAGTGGAATCTGCATCGCTCGCGCGAACATAGCCGATTGCTCCGGGCACATTGAATACAAAATTACGAACCTCGGCGGAGCTTGCAAAAGTCTTCGGAGAAACAAACACGGCACCGGTGAAGATACCCTTGATGAAATGGTTATTGAGGTCTTTCTCGCTCATTTCGTAAATGTCACGCAGAACGACTCTCCGCTCCGGTTGTGAAGGTTCTAGCATTACGAGTGTGATTCGTCGACCGTTCGGCCAGTGGCTCCGCTCACCCAAAAAAATCTTGCGCAGCTCGTCAAAGGAGAAATTGTCCACCGAGTTGGACTGGTTCACGATGATCGTCACGGTCTGTTCAGCCCTCGCTGTGGATGGAGCGGCAGCAACTGTCGCGCTAGAGTCTACGCCGCTGGTTGCCAGGGCAACGATCACGAGCAACAGGATGTTGGCAAATCGCCGCATCGGAGTATCCATTTAAAAGGTAAACCCAACCTGCAACCCAAGACTGTTAGTCGACGGATCGTGCCGGAAGACAGTGTAGTCGTATTGCAGCTTCAACGCCACCCATTCACTCGGATCGTATCGCAAGCCCACCGACGGCCCATGGCGCAGGCCAACTTCCGGAAATAGGGGCTCCGCATCTGAAGCATTCACATACTGGTATCTGAAGTAAGGCCGGTATGCTCCAAAAGCTCGTGACACTTGAGTATAGAACCCCGGGGTATTAAATACTCGCGACGACCCGTTCGGCGCGTGCCGGATGAGCAATGCTTCGTTGAGCCACTCGAAGCTGGGCCGGACGATCACGGCGTGAGCGGCGATGATGGTCTCGCTGATTTCCGGCAGACCGGCCGGCGTCCGCCCGTCATGATAAACGGAAACTCCCGCCTGGAGTCCGCGGATCGCCGTTGGCCGGGCGAAGAGCGCCAAGTTGAGGGCTTTCCCGTTGTTTTCGTCGACGGCATTCTGTACGGGATTGGCTTGCGGAGTTAGTGACGCACGCCCGTTGCCGAGCTCAGCCACGTAATGCAGACCTAAGCCTCCCGAGGGAATCAAGCCTGTCGCGGACAAACCAATGTTGTGAATTGGTAGAATGCCACCCGCGTCATCGAACTGGAACAAGAAGGGCCGACCGGTCGCTGTCTGAAGCCAGGTGCTGTGATGATAGGCGGTATTGTAGTAGCCGATTGCAGTATGGAATCGGCCCGCCGACAGGTTGAAATAGTCGCTTGGGGAGTATTGGAGAAGGTAGCGCTCCACATCCACACCGAAAGCGTTGTCCTTTCCAGCAGTGAACACGATTTCGCCGAGGAACTTGAATTTCTCGGAAATGTCCGAAGTGACGAAGAGGTCGAGTTGTCCGAGCGTAAACGACGTCGTAGCGCCTTTTTTGATATCGCCATGAAAGGTTACATCGCCGAACCCCCTTATTTTCAGGAGCGTCTTGCCTACGTCGGTTCGCTCTGGCTCAGCACGGTCCTCGGCTGCTTCGGGCTCAGCCGCAGCGGTCGGAGCTGGCGGGACGGGGACAGGTTCGGAAATGGGGCCAGCCGCCGCCGATCGAGTGGATTCGAGCTGGGCTAGTCGTGCCTCCAGCTGATCGATTCGCTTCACCAGCAACTGAATCGTCTGCTTATCAGAATCCATCGCGCTAGTCTCCTGCGCTCCGACACTCCCAGCCATGATCATGTGAGCAAGAAACAGGAAGCCGATGAGGGCAGCCTGTTGGCTGACCATTCGACTCGCGCACCGATCGTTGCCTGGGTAGGCGACGGACCGAGGAGAGAAAGACATCATTTATGGTACCTCCGAGGGCGCCCAACGTTGCCACGAAAATCGGATGTCAGAGAAGCGTTCGCGAGCGCTCCCGGCATTGTTCCAGTCCGCAGAGGCCTCTTTCGGACTTCAGCCTTAGACGCGAAAAAACAACGTTCTTCCACCACAGTCAGGGCAACGCTAAGTACGCTACTCCATGGCTCAACTCGGTTCAACCAAAATCTGAACGGACCGCCGCGAAAGCAAGCCCCGGATTACGGCCTTGCGATTTAGGGTGCCGTATCGCGGATCAGAACCACGTCCGAGTCGGTATGGCCGCGAAGTATGGCCAATGTCTT
The DNA here is from genome assembly GCA_043746935.1 of Acidobacteriaceae bacterium. Taxonomy (GTDB): domain Bacteria; phylum Acidobacteriota; class Terriglobia; order Terriglobales; family Acidobacteriaceae; genus JANXUC01. The sequence goes on from JAYTQD010000281.1 coordinate 5,154, forward strand.
GCCATCCGGCGACCAGCCGAAGGTGGAAATTTGTTCCGCGGTAAACGATGTAATCCGGCGGCCTGACGATCCATCCAAAGGCTGCATCCACAGGTTGTCGACTCCACTCTCGCGGACGGGATAAGCCACTGCCTTGCTGTCGGGAGCGAAGGTGATACCGCCGCTGGAGATTCGTTCATCGGCATCAAGGATGTGGGTCGGTGAACTCGTAGCCATCAAATCTATCAACGCAATCTTGTACTGAGGGTAAGGATCCCCTGGCGTTGGCACCGTGGCCAGCACGTAGGCCAGATACCTGCCGTCGGGCGAAACGCTCAGTCCGTTCCCGCCAGGAATTGTCCGCGGCGCAACGCCCGCTGGCACCGCTTCCGGCTTGCCCGGACTTTCGAGGGGGGCCCGCCAGAGTTGTTGCAATTCTTGGTTCCAGTAGTACGTCCATTTTCCGTCAGTCGAGCAAACTGGGGAGCGGTCGTTTTTCCCGTTGGATAACTTCGCGGGATTGCTACCGTCGGAGTTGACGCGCCAGACATTGGTCGAGTTTGTACCGCCGTGAAATGCCCAGGCAAAGACGAGGAAGTGGCCGCCACAGCCAGATAACTCCAAAATGGCGGCGTTGGAATCGCCCACCAGGTGCGTAGGTAGTGTCTGGCCGATACTGGTCCGCAGAATGCGGGAGAAATCGGTGAAAACCAGACTCCCGTCCGCCATCCACGCGAACCAGTAAATAGTCTGGCCCTCAGGCAGGACGGAGCTGGGCGCACTTGCTCCGCTGTCGGCAACACGTTCCAGGTAAAGATTCTGCGAAGTCTTGGTCTGGACTGTCGCCATGGTCTTCCCGTCCAGCGAAAGTGTCAAGGTGGCGTAGCTGCTCGTATCCCGCGTGATGGGGCTAATGCGGCCGCTGCCATCGGGAACAAACCCGATTTGGGCCCGCTGGAAGTAGTCAGGACCCTTTTGGGAATAAAGAGCAAGAATGCCATTGCCATCCGGCACCCACTTAAAGTCACCTGTAAGGAGATTGCTGAAAGAATCGAACCTACGTGGCTTCCCACCCCCCACATTTAGGAGCGCGATGCCGCCCAGAGCCCCGTCTGGTCGGGACAATCGGTAGCCGATGTCCTGGCCGTCCGGTGACCAGGCTACCGACAACGGAACATCGGAAGCCGGGGTTGCCGCGTGGATTACTTGTTCGTCGGTGCCATCCATAGCCGACGTCATGACGGCATACTTACCCGCCTCGGGAGCATTGGCGCGAGCGAACCCGAGCCGCCGCCCGTCCGGGGAGAAGGTAAGATCACTGTCAATACCCCGAATGACGGTCTGAGGCACGCCGCCGAGAACGGGGGCGCGGTACAGATCGAAGTGCGTGTTCGTCGCATCCGCGGCTTTGATGAAGTAGAGATAGTTTCCGTCCGGGGAAAAAGCGAGGCTCTTGTAGGACGCGGGTGCTGGTGGGATCACCTGCGCGTCGCTGCTGGTGGGGACGTTGCGCAGCCACAGGCTTTGCAGGCCCTTGTCGTTGATGACCGATAAAACGTAGCGGGCGTCCGGCGACACGGCAGTGAGGGCAGCTTTACCCGAGGTTGTAACCTGCGTAATGCTGAAGCTCTGAAAATGCGTCGGGCGGGTGAAGGAAAGTATGGAACGGAGACCGTAGCCTGCAATCACCAAAACCAACAAGGCCACAAGACCGATCCCGGTTGCCCCCCACTTGTGTTGTTTCACAACGGCAACCACGGAAGAACTATCGATCAGGCGGGATGGAGGAGGCGAAACCGGCTTCGTTGTCAAAGCCTCGCCGTCCGAGAACCCCGAGAACGCCTGCTGAATATGGCTGGATTCAGTTTCGCGCTTTAAGCGCTTCAGGTCGGCGCGCATCTCCGATGCGACCTGATACCTTAAATCACGATCCTTTTCCAACGCCTTGCCGATGAGCTGCTCCAATTTGGGCGGAAGATCGGGATTGAGCCGCAACGGCCCGAGGGGGGACCGGTTCAAGATTGCGTCGAAGATTATCGCGGAGGTCTCGCCTCGAAAGGGGAGCGTGCCTGTCGCCATCTCGTACAGTACAGATCCAAAGGAAAAAAGATCACTCCGCGCGTCCAGATCCTTTCCTCTGGCTTGTTCCGGCGACATATAGGAAACAGTACCTACCGCTGAACCCGGGCTCGTCAGGAACTCCGAAGTTCCGGGAGCCGTGGCACCACTCCCCCCAACGCCGGCTTTGACGAGGGTCAGCTTAGCCAGACCGAAGTCGAGGATCTTCGCGTGTCCTCGTTTCGTGGCAAAGATGTTAGCGGGCTTGATATCTCGATGGACAATCCCTTCGCAGTGAGCGGCGTCCAAGGCATCCGCAATGTCAACGGCCAGCGTCAGCAGCCTCTCGGTGTCGATGGGAACGCCACAAATAGTGTGCTTCAGTGTGCAACCTTCCATGTACTCCATGGCGATGAAAGGCTGTCCGTTTTCGTCGCCAATGTCGTAGATGGTACAGATGTTCGGATGGTTCAGTGCGGAGGCGGCCCGGGCCTCTCGTTGGAACCGGGCCAAGGCGTGCGTATCGCGGAAGAGATCAGGGGGTAGGAACTTGAGCGCTACAAATCGCTGCAAGCGCGTGTCCATCGCTTTGTAGACAACACCCATCCCGCCGCCACCGAGCTTCTCGACGACTTTGTAATGCGAGATGTTTTCACCGATCACGTGGTGCACCAACCTCCGACGAGCCAATCGGCTCACAATGTTAGAGGGGTTACGGGCGGAAGTCAATGTAAAGCCAGAACTTAAAGCGAACCCAGTGAGTCCCCTCGCGGCCGCGCGAGTGCAGTATTCAGTCCTTGGTGCCGCCGGGACACAACACCGAAAATTAGCTCCTGGGCTAAAATTAGGGCATACTCAAATGATGCCGTGAGTGACACGTTTCTTTCTCCAACGGTAATGTCGCGACGCGAGCATGCGTCTGAAAGTAGCTCACGCACGCCGCCCGCGTCGTTGTCCAATCAACGGGATGTTACGGCGTCTCCGATGTTGGAATCGTCCCGTCTTCATGACCCATGTTGCGCATGCAGTCGCGTCCATAACGCACTGGTGGAGCAAACATTGGATCAGGACAAACAGGAGAATAGTCAGGGATAGATTCGATCTTCAGGTAGATGTGTCGCACGGCCATGGCAAGTTTCCTTTCCTACTTTCGGCGCGGACGGATTCCTCATTACCTCCATAGTGCTCGGATCGAGAACAGCGTTACATTCTTTATTTATAGGGTGGCGCGTTGCAGTTTCAGCCGGCGAAGCAACTGTGCATTCGCAGCCACGACGATGGTGGAGAGGCTCATTGCGACTGCACCTGCGCTCATGGGCAGGTCGAATCCCCATCGAACGAAAAGACCTGCTGCTACCGGGATGGCGACAATGTTATAGGCGGTCGCCCAAACGAGATTTTGAATCATCTTCCGGTAGGTAGCCCGAGATAGTTTGATCGCTCCCACAACATCGCGCGGATCGCTCCGTACGAGGACAATTCCAGCCGACTCAATTGCGACATCGGTTCCAGCGCCAATTGCAATTCCAACATTTGCGGTTGCCAGCGCTGGCGCGTCGTTCACGCCATCACCAACCATGGCGACCCTCTTACCGCCCGACTGGAAGCGCTTCACTGCCGAAGCCTTGTCGGCGGGAAGGACTTCGGCTGCTACCTCATCGATGCCGATGCGTTGAGCGACGGATTCGGCAACCGACTTGGAATCTCCGGTAATCATCGCGACCCGGATACCGAGCCCATGAAGCTCCGTGACCGCCTCCTTTGATTCGGGCCGAATCTCATCTTCCACGGCAAAAGCACCCAGGAGTTGCCCTTCGGCAACGACGTAGAGAACCGTCTTTCCCTCGGAGGTCCAGGCGGTCGTCAACTTTTCAACTTCTGGCGGTATTGCTACCTTGCCCTCGGTCAATCTTCCGCACGGCTTCGAGAATCAGCGGATCGATCTGGTCATGCGTGATTTCTAAAAGGCACGTTCGATGTATTGGTCATAGATCATCTTTGCGGCCTCAAGGTTTCTTCCGTCGGTGGTCGCAGTAAGATCGGCGTAGGCGAGAAGCGGCGGCACCACATCGCCCATGGCTGGTGCCTGAGCCGCGTTCCAGAACACATCGAGAATCTCAACATCTCCGTTTCGATCGGCTCTCATCCGTTGCTCGGCAATGAGACGCTTCGGTGTATCCTCCGCGTAGATCGTTGCCGTCCGGGGCTCGAGGTAATGCAACAAACGATTGGCCGCCACCTCGCCCCCCCACATTGCACGATGGGGCCGAAGATCCAATGCTTCGGTCCAGCCCGCCCGCGCTGCCCGAAATCTCCTGGGATTGAGCTTGGGTTTCAAGATCGCCGGATAAACGGCCACCCACTCCTGGACCAATCGAGGCGCATCCAAAAACTGGCGCCGCCGCGTTCGCTCACCCTCTTGCAAAGGTGCAATGTGCCCTCGAGTTTCTAGTTCCCTCATCACCGGCCCTACCGTCCCCAGCGCCACTCGTGCTGCGGCCGCGATCTCTCGATACGTGGCATTCAACAAGTTTGGCTTGCACAGCAACGTAAAAACCACTTTGAGGCCCGCGGGATTGGTAATCTTGCGTTCTGGCCCGGCCTCGAACTCCGCAGTTTTGCGCTTCCCGGTGACATAAAGGTGGAGTCCCGGGCCCCTCAGGTATACGTTGCCGACAGTGTCTGCAAAATACAGATCCATCTCCCGGCATCGTTCGGCCGCCTGCACCGTAACATTGGGTGCGGCAATCAGCAGGGCGGGTTTTGCTTGCCGCGGCCAAAGCGCACGGACCTGTTGCAGAGTCTCGTAGCGGTCCACATTTTTCACTTCCACGGCGTACTGCTCGGTGTGTTTCGGGCCGTCGATCTCCACCAGGGCATCCGGGCGAACTGGGGTGTGCCAATTCAGCACGGGTTGCCACTGCAACACCCGTGCGGTAAGGCCAGTTTCTTGACCGAGTGCCTCCAACACGCGTTCCAGAGTGGTCCGTTCTCGAGTGGCTTCGCCCATAAAAGATATAAAGTTGTTCAGATAAATATACTGTACACGGTACGTGAACAATATATAATAATGAACACACGACAATATAATCGTTTATTATCAACTAGATATGAGAACATAGCCACAGTTCACGTAACGTGAACAAGCTACCAGAATGAACAACAAAGGATGTCCGTGGACTAGAACCCTTGCCCCGAGGTATTGGGTCACCCTGACCGCCAAATATCCCCAGATTGAAGAATTCGTACAGATAGCAGATAGCCTCTTTGACCGCGGAAAAGATTTCAGAACCTGTTTTTAGATTTGCTCCGACTACTGAGTTCAAAGGGTTCTTGGAGCGTGTAAAGGCCTTCACTCGGTTCGAGGGGAGGGGGACTCCTGGGACGGATTGCCCACCGCTCCGGCAAGGCGCATGGTCACCGCAGTGACTCGTCCGACAATGTCTGCATCGGCAGGGTACCGAACTTGACGAATCTGCCCTC
>JAYTQD010000282.1:0-10657 GCA_043746935.1 Acidobacteriaceae bacterium
AAGGCGACATTTTTTTTGGCAGCGGTGACGTAGAGATTTCCTGGGCCAACAATTTTGTTGACCGGAGCGATGGTCTTGGTGCCATAGGCGAGAGCAGCCACGGCTTGCGCACCACCGACACGGTAGAACTCCTTCACGCCTAGTAGGGCGGCAGCGGCTAGCGTCTCGGGGCGCGGTTGAGGTGAGACTACGCAGATTCTTTCTACTCCAGCCACTTGCGCTGGAATGACCGTCATCAGCAGCGTGGAAGGCAGGGGATAGCGTCCGCCTGGAACGTAGCAACCCACCGATTGCAACGGGCGAATGATTTGTCCGGCGCGAACGCCGCCCTGGCCGCGCATCCATGCTTTGGGCATTTGCCATTCGGCGAAACGGCGGATGTTGGCACTGGCCTGGCGCATGGCATCCAGGAGATCGGGTGGGGTGGACTTGAGTGCCGCTTGAATTTCTTTTTGTGGAACAAGAAGAGACTGCTGCTTCTTGAGGCCATCCCATTGTTCGGCAGCGCGACGTAGTGCGGAGTCACCGTGCTGACGTACGTCCGCGACGATCTGGCCGACAGATGGTTCGACGCTGTCGAGCCTTCCCACGCGATGCGCCAGCGCCTCCACTTGCGCCGCAGCCTTGCTTCCGGCGAGCTGGCGCATTTACATCACCACCTTGTTGAGCGGGTACTCGACAATACCTTCAGCTTTTGCAAGCTTGAGCTGGGGAATAACTTTCCACGCGGTAGCCTCTTCAATGATCGTATTGACGGCGACCCAATCCGGGTCGCTGAGCGTGGCAATCGTCGGCTTTTGCAGCGCTGGAAGCACGCCGAGGACTCGTTCGAGATCACTGCGGCGCACGTTGAGCATCAAACCTACGCGGCCTTCGGCATCGAGCGCACCACGCAGCATGAGGGCGAGATTGTCGATTTTTTGCCGCTTCTCCGGATCTTCGGACGATACCTTATTGGCGATCAACTGGGTATTGGATTCGAGGACGGTGTCGAGTATACGAAGACGGTTGGCGCGGAGGGAGCTGCCTGTCTCGGTGACTTCCACGATGGCGTCGGCTAAGGTAGGCGGCTTGATTTCCGTGGCACCCCAGGAGAATTCCACGTTAACAGGGATGTTCTGATCTTCGAAATAGCGGCGCGTCACGCCGACCAGCTCAGTGGCGATGGTGCAATTGACCAAATCTTGGGCACAGTGCCAAGTGGAGTCTTCGGGAACGGCAAGGACCCAGCGTACCTTTCCCCGGCTTTGCTTGGCGTAGACGAGATCGGCAACGGCGACGACCTCAAGCTTGCTTTCCAACACCCAATCGCGTCCAGTTAAGCCGACGTCGAGTGCTCCGTGTTCGACGTAGCGGGCCATCTCCTGGGCGCGAATTAACATGCATTCGATTTCCGGATCGTTGGTGCCTGCGAAGTACGAACGAGCCGTGGTGTAAACGTTGAGACCAGCGCGGGCCAGAAGCTGGAGGGTCGAATCTTGCAGGCTGCCTTTGGGAATTCCTAGACGAAGTTTCATCGCTGCGCCTCCTGCGTACCAGCGGCCACCGGAATGGAGTGATTGAAGCAGGAGCGCGTACCTTCGTGGCAGATTACTCCCTGCCCTTCCAAACGGACGCGCAGGAGAACGGTGTCGCGGTCGCAATCGGTAGTCATGGAGAAAACACGGGCGCGATTGCCGGAGGTTTCACCCTTCATCCAGAGTTCGTTGCGAGTGCGGCTGAAAAAGGTGGCGTAGCCAGTTTGCAGGGTCCGTTGATAGGCCTCACGGTTCATGAAACCCACCATGAGCACATCACCGTTATCAGCGTCCTGCAGGACGGCGGGGATGAGGCCCTGCATTTTCTCGAAGTCGATGTTGATCATGTCGCTTCCTTCTGGTTGTTACTCTTTTGGACAAACAAAAGGCCCGCTACGCTTAGCGCGTCAGCGGGCTGAACCTTACTTATGAGTGCTGGACTACTCTCGGTAAGTACCACCGCTGACACGCGCGTCATGGCCATGGTGATGATGGTGGCGATGGCTGTTGGTCAGCGAGTACATATTGGTAAGTTAATGGGTGTCCGACGGTGAGTCAAACCGCAATTGGTGATTCGCGCCATCGAAAAAAACGATGGACGGACTTAGGCTCGTACGGCTTGGACCTCAAGATATTCGTTTTGCACTCGCGTTGTGCCGTCTTTGGCCTCATTGGCTTGCGTCCATAAGCTTTCCATATCCGCGGTTAGGGCAATCTGCCCTGCAGGATCAAGCCGCGCAAAAGCCACTTGTGTCGGTCCGAAATACTTGCGAAAGAGCTGGACGACCTCCGCGGGCGAGAGATCCAAACGAAACTCAGCGGGCTGCGGCGTACAGGAAATCTGGCTGACGCCCTTTCCAAAACGCTGCCGGACAATGTCCGCGTCCCCCCACAGCACGGGCGGCGGTACACCGGGAGGAGGCGGCACATGCTTGGAAGTTGCCTTGAACATCTGCCCCGTAAAACCGTTAGGCGTCCAATTGGCCATGGCGATAGTGCCACCGGGACGGCAAACGCGCAGTAGCTCAGCCGCAACGATCTCCGGTCGCGGCGCAAACATGGCGCCGAACATAGAAATCACGATATCGAAGAATGCGTCGGGGTACGGAAGGCTCTCGGCATCACCTTCGTCGAAACGAATATTCAGGTTTTCTTTTCCAGCGCGGGTGCGGGCTTGTTCCAGAAGATTAGTGGCGATATCGACCCCTGTAACGGTGACGCCTGCGCGGGCCGCCGGGATGGCCGTATTGCCGGTGCCGCAAGCCACGTCGAGAAGCTTCATTCCAAACTGGATTTTAATGCGAGAGACGAACTGCTCACCGATTTTTGCGGTGTGAGCTGCAATAACGCCGAAATCACCAGCCCTCCACGTGTCACGCATGCGCTGCTTGAGAGCGGTGAAATCGGTGGTCGAACTCATAATACCCTCCGGAGGGTGCGGTAATGGATCGGCAATTCTTGTTGGATCGTTAAGAACCCCGATTTTACACCTGCAAGTTGCAGCCAGGTACCCGGCCTACACGAACAAAAGTTGGTGATCTACGCTGTCGGGATCGATATTTTCCAAGACACTGGACAGGAGCTCGACGCCGTGGCGAGCTAGAAACTGCGCGGCGGCGAGTTGGCGCTCTTGTGGGGCTTGGTTGGGGAACAACGTATGACTCAGTAAGGCAGCATGGCGGGAAAGGATTGCGTTGCGGCGTAGTTCGGCGTTGGCTGCGCGTTGGCGAAGGCGCGCGAGCTGGTAACGGATTTTACGTCCGGCGCGGTTCGAGGCATCGATGAGTGTGGGGTCAAGCCGTCCGAGCGAACCGTTCACGCGAGTCAGCTCGTTATCGAAAGCTTGTTGTGCAGCATCGAACTCACTGTGAATCTCTGGTGGCAAAGTGCACGCTGCGATGTGGCGAAGCACGGATTCGGGACCGGCATATAGATTGGTAAGCGAAAGGCCGTAACGATCGAGCAAGCTGGACTGCTTGGCATCGATGATGGTGGCGGAGAACCGCGGCAGGACCGGCGTAACACGGCCTAGCAGCTTTTCGTAGAGAACAGCAGACTGCGCGAAGTAGGCAACCTCAGCGGGACCTCCGACGTATGCGAGTGTGGGTAACAGAGAGTCCTGCACTACCGGGCGCAATAAAGCGTTCGGGCTGAAGTCTTCGGGATGGGCTGCGATGCGCTGCTGGAGCACTTCAGAAGAGAGTTTTTCGCCGCCGATTTCGAAGGAGTCGCCATTGGAGCGGGCGCGATGGATGGCTGTTCTCGCTCCGTTGTGAATTGAGAACAAAGTTGTGGACGATGGAGTTACCTTAACCTGCTCGTGGTAGCCGGAGCGGGTAAGCTGCTGGCCGCGCTGCAACAGCGCTTCGTTGAGGTCGGCGGCGTATTCCACGGCGGCAGAGTAGATGGGGCTGGTCAGGGCGTGGAATGCGGGATCGTTGGGATCGAGAACAATTACACCGAGAACGGCGAAGGCTTGCGCGTAAAACTTGGCAAAGGCGCTACCGAACGTTTCTCCAGGACGGTACGCGGCGCGAAGCCATTGGGTGGCTTCACTCTCTCCAAGGAACACAGTAGCCTGTTCTACTATAGAAACTATTTCGTCGCCGAAACGAATGCCTCCGACGGGAGCACCCGCGATTCCTTCTGTTGGCGTGGCTAGGCGTTGAATTTCCCCGTTGGGACCGGAGAGGAAGGTGTGGTTGATCTCGGCAAGGTCGTGGTCCGAGGTGGCGAGCCAGAAGATCGGGACCGTCGGAATGCCTTGGGCAGTAGCTTGCTCCGCTAGCTTGACAGCGCTGAGGACTTTGAAGACCGTAAAAAGTGGCCCGCCGAAAAGACCCACTTGCTGACCTGTGACGGCGGCGAGGGCTCCATTTTCAAACTTGGCGATGTTGGCTAGGGTCTTCTCGGAGGCTCCCCAGGTGCGATTCTGGCGGGACAAGACAGCGGTCACCTGTCGGCGACGGTCAGGATCGTAGTTTAGGCTCCGGGATTGTTCGGCTAGCCAGCCGCCATAGCGCGGTGGGCGCGGATAAAAACTAGAGACTTTAGGAAAATCGTAGAGGAAATCAGCGAAAAGCTTGGTCGTGTGCGGAATCTGTGTGAACGGGATACAGTGCGCCTTCACGGGCGAGGCTCCGGGCATGGGTTGGGACATCGCAGGTGGGCGTTCACGGGAAACATTTTACCGTTTCATAAGATGACGGAAGAGGTCTGGAAGATGCAGAGAACAGATTTCGTTGGACGGGACTCGGAGCAAGGGCAAGCGAGTGCACCTGCCCTTGCGGCGAGCGTTTACTGCGACGCGTTGGCCGCCTTTTGTCCGATGAAGACGGCGTTCTGCATCTGCTGGAACAGGTCGCCGATGGCCGCAGGTGAATGCGACATAAAGAGCGTATTGCTCTTGCCCTGCGCGCCAATCTCCTTGAGCGTATCGAGATATTGAGTGAGCAAAACAAGCATCATGACATCCTTGGGAGTGGTGCCCTCGACGGCGCTGGCAAAAGCTTCCACAGAAACTTTAAGGCCTTCGATAATGGCTTTGCGCTGGTTGGCGATTCCCTGCCCTTGAAGAGCTTTGCTCTCGGACTCGGCTTCGGCTTGTTTCACTCTTAGAATTTTCTCGGCCTCTCCACGAGCGCTGGCGGCTACCTGCTCGCGCTGGGCAGCGTTGATCTCGTTCATGGCCGCCTTGACCTTTTCGTCAGGCTTGATGTCGGTGACCAGCGCCTGATCAATGGAGTAGCCGTAGGTGGTCATGACTTCGTCGAGCCCTTCCTTGATGGCGACGGCGATGTCGGCCTGCTGCAAGAAGGTGTCATCGAGATTCATCTTGGGAACGTGGCCCAGGATAACGTTAAAGACGTAGGAGGAGATCTGCTGCGAAGGGTTCGCGAGCTTGTAAAACGCCTCGTAGACCTTGTCCGGAATCACGTGGTATTGAACGGATACCGGGATGTGGACGAAGACATTGTCTTTGGTCTTGGTTTCTACATCCAGCGCAAGCTGCTGTACGCGAAGGTCAATGCGGCCCGCCACCTGATCCAGCCACGGAAGTTTGAAATTCATGCCCGCAGTGGCAACTCTCAGAAACTTTCCCATGCGCTGGACAATGCAAGCTTCGGCGGTACGCACTTGAAAAAATCCGCTGAGAACGGTGCCGAGGACGAACAGAGCAATGATGGCAAAGAAGAACCAGACTAAGGCTTGGGACGGATCCATGCGAAGAAACTCCTTAAAAATGGCGCGATTACGAATCGTAGGGATGATAGCTGGTAGGGTGGGTTCCTACAAATGGATTCCCTGCCGGAGGGTAGGCGGGGTACACTGTCGGCTGATTTGAGAGGCGTTGTCCATACTCTATGAAATTTCCTGGCGTGTTGCGACAGACCGTTACGATCTTGGCAGTTTGTGCAGTTGTCCTGGGTACAACTCAGCTCACGAGTGCCCAACTGGCTGTGACGTCAGTGGGAATATGGGAAACGCATGGAGATGTTGGCAAAACACCGAAAAAGGGCTCGGCGACCTACGACGCAGTTACGAGCGAGTATCGGGTAACTGGTGGCGGGGCCAACATGTGGGGCGGCGAGGATGCGTTCCACTTTGTTTGGAAAAAAACGCCAGGTGATTCGTGCTCACCGCCGATGTTCACTTTCTTGGAATCGGAGCTGAGGACCATCGGAAGGCGTCTCTAGTTGTGCGTCAGAGTCTGGACGCGAACTCAGCATATGGCGATGTCGCTCTTCATGGCGACGGTCTTACGGCTTTGCAGTTCCGCCCCGTGTCGGGCGCTGAAACTTCCGAAGTGCGGTCGCCTGTGAACACCCCTGTACGCATTCGCCTGTGCATGATGCCGGCGACGCAAGCGGCGTGCCTGCGGGGACGGCTGTTGAGGACTGGAGCGAATCAATTCAGGTGCTAACCGAGTTTTTTGGGGGCCAGGGAACGATCAATGTGAACTCGTGGTCTCCGGATTCGAAGAAGTTTGCTTTTGTGAGTTACCGGTTGCTGCCGTAAAAAGTGCAACAACATTCTGGATTTCTAGGTGGAGAAAATCATGATGAATCGACGTGAGTTTTTGGTTTCCTCAATGGCAGTTGCAGGCGCTGCCGCAGTGGCCGGTGCGCCGGCAACGGGTTGGGCGGCGCCAACCAAGCGAGCGCTGGGAGTCCAACTCTACACAGTTCGGGATCAAGCGGAGAAAGATCTACCCAGCGTGCTCGCGGCCATCCGCAAGATTGGCTATGAGGAAGTCGAGACCTATTGGAACGTGTACTCACACCCGGCAACAGAGTTGAAGCAGATGATCAACGACCACGGCCTGCACGTTCCCAGCGGCCACTTCAACTACGACGGGCTCGAGGGAAAATTCGACTATGCAGCAGAGCTCGGCTTGGAGTACATGATCTGTCCCATGCTGCCGGAGAAGGGTCGGCAAGAGATGGACATTTATAAAAAAGCCGCCGATCAATTCAACCGCTGGGGTGAGCAAGCACGCAAGCGCGGGATGCGCTTCGGATTCCACAATCACAACTACGAGTTTTACCATCTCCCCGACAAAACTGGGAAAATGACCACCGGATATGACGTCCTCATGTCGCGGACGGACGAAAACTTGGTTTGCGCGGAAATGGATTGCTACTGGATCACGCAGGCTGGTCTGGATCCCGTGGAGATGTTCAATAGATTGGGCCATCGCATCCGAATGTTGCACCTTAAGGACCGAAAAGCTGGGTTCCCCCCGTCACAAGAACTGAACGACGCGGCGGAACATTTCACACCCGTCGGGACGGGGACGATTAATTGGAAGAGTATTTTGGCGGTGGCGGAAAAAAACCAAGTGCGCCACATGTTTGTGGAACAGGATTCGGGAGGCGTGCCACTAGAGAATATCGGGACGTCATACAAGACGTTGGAGACGATGCTCTAAGACCAAACTCGCGACGGGTGTTAGATCAGATTCAGCGCCTTCTTCATCGTGTTACGCTCGCTCTGAATTTTTTCTTGCAACAACGTGATGGCGTAAATCAATTGCTCAGGACGCGGCGGGCATCCAGGAACATAAATGTCGACCGGGATTACCTGATTCACTCCCTGCAGTAGCGCGTAGTTGTTGAAGACGCCGCCTGACGTAGCACAGGCGCCCATGGAGATTACCCATTTAGGCTCGGGCATCTGCTCCCAGAGCTGTCGAATGACTGGCGCCATTTTGTTGGAGACGCGCCCGGCAATAATCATGAGATCGGATTGGCGGGGTGAAGGGCGAAACACTTCTGCGCCGAAGCGGGCAATGTCGAAGCGCGAAGCACCCATCGCCATCATTTCAATCGCGCAGCAGGCCAAGCCGAAGGTCATGGGCCAGACGGAGCTTTTGCGCATCCAGTTCACCACCGCATCGACGGAGGTAAGCAGGATGCCGTCGGGTTCGGCGTTGCCAAAGGTGAGTTCCTTGACCTTTTTCTTGCCATCTTCCGTGACGACGTAGTTGCCGAAGCTGAGGAGTTCCTGGCTGCTCATGATGTTTCTATTTTAGCGGGATGGGGGGCATGTGTCACCTGCGAGAAACATATAGGCCCAAGCGCCCCGCCTAGGCAGGCGAGCACAGACCGCTAGGGGTTGAGTACAACCTTGCCAAACATCTGCCCGGTAGCCAGGTACTCATGGGCGGCACGAATGTCCGCTAACGGGAATACGCGGTCAACAACAGGCTTCAATCGGCCCGCAAAGACGTGCCCCATGACCTCATGCAGGTCGCCCAAGGTGCCCATGTAAGAACCGAGAAGCGAAAGTTGGCGCGCAAAGAGGAAGCGGAGATCGATTTTGGCCTCGGCGCCCGTGGTAGCACCACACGTGACTAAGGTTCCTCCCGGCTTCAGCGAGCGCACACTTTCGTCCCAGGTGGCCGCGCCGACGTGTTCGACCACGATGTCGGCGCCAACATTGTGGGTGAGCTTACGGACTTCCGTGGAAATCTTCTGTTTGTAGTGGTTGATGACGTGGTCGGCGCCGAGTTCGAGGCCTTTGGCCATTTTGTGTTCATCCCCGGCGGTGGCGATGACCTGGGCATTCAGAAGCTTGGCGATCTGGATAGCGGCGGTTCCTACCCCGGAACTTGCGCCCAGGACGAGCACGGTCTGACCGGGGCGGAGTTGGGCACGAGTGATGAGCATATGCCAGGCGGTGGTGAATACTAACGGGACGCTAGCTGCCTCGTTGAATCCCAGGTGGTCCGGAATGGGGACTACGTTGATCGGAGGAACGGCGAGTAATTCGCAATTGCCGCCATCGACGGCATTGCCGAGGACGGTGAACTGCGGGCATTCATTCTGACGGCCATCGGCGCAAGCCGGGCATTCTCCGCAGAAGTGCATGGGCGCGACCAGGACGCGCTGGCCCACTTGGAAGCCCTTGACGTACTCGCCGACTTCGACGATTTCGCCGGCGACATCGCTGCCGGGAATGTGCGGCAGACGGATTCCAGGCAAACCCTTGCGCACCCAAAGGTCGAGGTGATTCATGGCGCAAGCGCGGACGCGGATGAGGATTTGATCTTTGCGCGGCTCGGGGTTGGGCACGTCTTCGTATTGCAGGACTTCTGGACCGCCGAACTGGTGAATGCGGACTGCTTTCATGGTTTCGCTTCCTGGACGGAGTGGGCAACGGCAAGAACACCCGTTCCCACGTCGAGCAATCAGGCTAGCACAAGCATTCGTTTGACTTCGATTTTGGTGGGCCGGATAATCACTCCGGGTACTTACGAGCTATGGATGTCTACGAAGAAATCGTAAAGTTGCGGCGCGAAGGACGGCGGGGAGCCGTCGCGACGATTGTCAGCGTACAAGGATCGGTGCCCTCGTTTCGGACGGCAAAGATGCTGGTCCGCGACGACGGATCGATTGCTGGAACGATCGGTGGTGGTTGCGTCGAGGGCGAAGTGTGGCAGGTGGCCAAGGAAGTAATGGAGGAAGAAAGGCCGCGCACACTCAAGTTCAACTTGAACCACGATCCAAAACTGGACACGGGCCTGGTTTGCGGAGGGACACTGGAGGTGTTCGTCGAGCCTATACTGCCTCTAGCTTTACTTTATCTATTCGGCGCAGGACATGTTGCTCAAAATATTTACAAGATTGCAAATATTGCAGGTTTTCAGGTCTGCGCTATCGATGACCGCGCCGCCTACGCCAGCAGAGAGCGATTTCCTGAAGCACACGAAGTGATAGCGGAAAACTTCGACAGCGTGATCGGACGTCTCACTCCGAACTCATCGTCGTACATCGTAATCGTCACCCGCGGTCACAAAGACGACATGCGCCTGCTGCGTTGGGCAGTGCAAACGGACGCGCGGTACGTCGGCATGATCGGATCGAGGCGCAAAGTCATTGCCATTCATCGCGGGCTGCGTGAAGAAGGACTCGCCGAGAGTCTTTTCGAGCGCGTCTATGCACCGATCGGTTTGGATATTGGTGCGCTGACACCAGAGGAAATCGGCGTAGCCGTCTGCGCCGAAATGATCGCCATCCGGCGGCGTAGCGAGAGCAAATTGCCGCACATGAGCTGGTTCCTGCGACGGACGGAAAGACCAGATGATTCCTCATTTGCGGTTCTCAACGAAGAAACCCTCTGATGACACGCGCACCGAGCCTCTGTGGAGTGATTCTAGCGGCAGGGGGATCTACACGCATGGGGCGGGACAAGGCTCTTCTCCCCTGGCCGCCCAACGAACTCCTTGGCGGCACGTTCCTTTCGGCGGCTATCCGTTCACTCACCGCGCAGACGGATCTCGTCATCGTGGTCACGGGCGCGAATACCTCCCAGCTTGAACCTGTGGTTTACGCCGAAGGGGCTTTTCTCGTCCAGAACCTTGAGCCGGAATTGGGGCAGTTCAGTTCCCTGCGAGTGGGATTGCAGGACGTCCTGAGCCGCGGGCGCGATGCGGCTGTGGTCACCTTGGTTGATCGCCCTCCGGTGCAGCCAGCGACCTTGCAGGCGTTGCTGGTGGCATTTGAGAGTGCGATCAATCAAAACAAATGGGCCGTCGTACCCGAATTCGGTGGCAAGCACGGTCACCCCATCGTGGTGGGCCGTGAGATGATAGAAGCGTTCCTGCGTGCGCCTGCCAGCTCCAATGCTCGTGAGGT
>JAYTQD010000283.1:0-4000 GCA_043746935.1 Acidobacteriaceae bacterium
TGAGGGGGCTCGGATATGGCGGTTAAGAAGTCAAAGCAAGACGGTCTTCCCGCCGAATCTGCTGCCGAGCTACCGCAGGCCATGTTTTTCGACGACGTCCGGGCCATTCTCCGGCAAGCCCCGTCGCAAGGCTTATGCTGCGTCCAACTTCATCATGGTCGAGGCTTACTGGCAAGTCGGCCAGCGCATCGTGCAGGAAGATCAAGGTGGCAAGAACCGCGCGGACTATGGCAGCTACCTTATTCGCAATCTCGCGCGCCAGCTCGGTGAAGAGTTCGGCAAAGGGCTTTCTGTCGCCAACCTCTGGAATTTCCGGCAGTTCTATCTCACTTTTCCCTCGAAAGAGAAACTCTACGCACTGCGTAGAGAATTGACCTGGACCCACTGGCGGCTGCTCATGCGGGTGGAGCATCCGGCCGCGCGCGACTACTACATCCACGAAGCCGCCGAGCAGGGCTGGAACACCCGGCTGCTTGAGCGAAACATCGCCTCACGCGCCTACGAGCGCCTGCTTACGCAACCGGGTAAGACCGCTCCCGCCGCAACCTCTTCAACGCAGCCGCAATTACCCAACCCATCGGAATTCATCAAAGACCCTTACGTGCTCGAATTCCTCGGCCTCCCGGAGACCGCTGCGCCGCGTGAGCGGGCACTGGAAGACGCCCTGGTTCTGCGCCTGCGCGACTTCCTCATGGAGCTGGGCAAAGGCTTCTCGTTTGTCGGTCGACAAATGCGCGTCAGTACCGAGACTACCCATTTCTACGTGGACCTGGTCTTCTACAACTACCTGCTCAAGTGCTTCGTGCTTATCGACCTCAAAACCCGCAAGCTGGCCCACTCCGACATCGGCCAGATGGACATGTATGTGCGCCTGTTCGACGACCTGAAGCGTGGCCCCGACGACAACCCCACCCTCGGCATCATCCTGTGTGCCGACAAGGACGACACACTCGTCCGTTACTCCGTCCTCAGCGAGCGCCAGCAACTCTTCGCCTCCAAATACCGCCTGGTTCTGCCCAGTGAAGAAGAACTCCGCGACGAACTGGAGCGCCACCATATTCTGCAACTGCCAGATGCGGGAGGGCAGGATGAATAGGCACCAAAAAGCGTCAAACTTCGCAGGCAACTCCATCGCCAGACTGCACGTTGGGGCCGCCAAATTGGTGCCAGCGATCAAAGTCAATCTGGCGGGGCCGGGATATGGCGACTAGCTCCACAAATAGGGACCGCGTCCGGCTCGGCGACCTCCTGGAAATCACCCATGGCTGGCCGTTCAAAAGCGAGTTCTTCACTGAACAGCGCAAAGGGCGTCCAATCATTGTCAGTATCGGGAATTTCCAGTACACCGGTGGCTTTAGATTCGAATCCACAACAGTCAAGGAATACGCTGACGACTATCCAAAGGCGTATGAACTTTCTCCAGGGGACATTCTTCTGGTGATGACCTGCCAGACATCAGGCGGCGAAATCTTGGGTATCCCCGGCCGCATTCCAGATGACGGCAATACTCCACAACCAGCGAATGGGGAAGATCGTTATCAAGGAGCCGAAGCGCATCGACCCTGCATTTGTTTACTACCTCGCGCTTTGGTCCGACTTTAATCGCGAACTGTGTGTCAGCGCTTCCGGTACCAAAATCCTGCACACCGCCCCTGGGAGAATTGAGGCGTTCGAGTTCGATCTCCCTACCATCGCCGAACAAAAATCCATCGCGACGGTGCTTGGAGCGCTGGACGACAAGATCGAATCGAACCGGCGAATGAACGCGACGCTGGAGGCGATGGCGCGGGCGTTGTTCCAGAGCCGGTTCGTGGATTTCGATCCCGTCCGCGCGAAGCTCGACGGACGCCAACCCGCCGGCCTCGACGAGATTACTGCGACCCTCTTCCCCCAGCAATTCGCAGAAACGGCACTTGGCCATACGCCGCAAGGCTGGGAAGTGCGAGGCATCGACGAGATAGCCAATTATCTGAATGGACTAGCCCTACAGAAGTATCCACCTGGCGATGGCCCAACACTCCCCGTCATCAAGATTGCCCAACTCCGCAAAGGAAGCAGTGTTGACGCTGATCGTTGCAATACCGATCTCTCGCAAGCCTGTGTCGTTGAGGATGGTGACGTGCTTTTTTCATGGTCCGGCAGCCTCGAAGTTGAACTGTGGTGCGGCGGCACCGGTGCGCTGAACCAGCACCTTTTCAAAGTCACTTCAACCGAATTTCCAAAGTGGTTCTACTACCTCTGGACGTTGCACCACCTCGCCGAATTTCGTCGCATCGCTGCCGGCAAAGCCACCACCATGGGCCATATCCAGCGCGGCCACCTCACGGCTGCAAAAGTGCTGGTTCCGCCACGGCCGCTCGTCGACGCAATGACACGCACTATGTCGCCGCTTATCGACCAAATCATCGCCAACCGGATACAGTCTCGCAGCCTCGCCGCCTTGCGCGATACGTTACTCCCGGAGCTACTGAGCGGGGAGTGGAGCGTCATCGGCAAAAAGCAGGAAGAAGTTTTGCTATGAGCCCAAGTACGAGGCAGTTCGAACTGCCGAAAAAGATCGACCGCTATTTAGCGGCAGTGTCCAAGTTATACGGCCAAGAAGGAAAGCGCCAGCTTCAGGAAATCATCGTCAATGCCCAAACTCGGGTCCACGAAGAATGGAGTGCCGACAACTGGAATGGTGGCACCTACGGACACGCGCTGTACCTTGTCATTCCCGAGTCATTGTTCTTGAGTGCCGTTAAGCAGAAGGACACGATCCAGACGCATATCAAGGACGACCTCAACAAAATCCATAACGTCCAGAATGAGTTTGTCGAGGAAGTCTTCCTTGAGATGGAGATCGGGGACGAGCAGGAGTGGCGGAAAGATTCGGGACTGCTGTTAGTCGGAAAACAATCCATCCCGCAAGACGCGACAAAGCGCATTTGGGGAGAGGACGGTTTCCGTGTTTTCCTGAGCCACAAATCTGAAGTAAAAAAGGAGACCGCCGACCTGAAAGAGCGGCTTCGGATTTTTGGGATAACGTGTTTCGTGGCACACGAGGACATTCATCCAACTAAAACGTGGCAAGACGAGATTGAGAATGCTCTCGCAAGTATGGATGGCTTCGTTGCCCTCCTGACACCAAATTTTCATGACAGTAACTGGACGGACCAAGAGGTCGGCTTCGCTTTTGCGCGCGGTGTTCCCATTGTTGCCGTGCGGTTGGGCAAGGACCCGTACGGATTCATCGGAAAATTTCAAGGGCTTTCAACGTCATGGGCCAACGCGGCTGAAGACATCGTGAAGATACTGGTCAAAAATGACAGGGTGTGCAGCGCCTACATAAATGCATTGCGAAAGTGCCCAAGTTGGGATGCCGGCAATACGCTCGGGAAAGCACTGCCGGCAGTTGAAGCACTCACGTCGCAACAGATTGACGATTTAGTGGCTGCCTATAACGAGACTAGCGAACTGCGCGGTAGCTTCGCGTTTAACGGTGGAAGCACCCGTTCTTACGGTCCCGGGCTTGTTTCATATCTCAACCGACTTGGCTCTCGCAAGTTCTCATATTCAGCGGATGGCCTGATCAACGCAGCGTCAAAGCCACCAACGAAGCCGTTATCACAGCGGCCGCGCTGATGGTGTGGAACATTGCTTCCCATGGTGATCGATCCCGTATTATTCTTGGGCTAACCCCAGGGCAAGACGCATCATGTTCAAAGCACTTATCGGAGATCTCTTCGCCAGCGAAGCCCAGACGCTCGTGAACACGGTCAACTGCGTGGGAGTGATGGGCAAAGGCGTGGCGCTGGAGTTCAAGAAGCGCTTCCCCTCGCTGTTTGACGACTACGCGGAGCGCTGTGCACGCAAGCAGGTGCAACTGGGCCAGCCCTATGTGTATCGGGGCGCGGGCCAGAAGCTGGTGCTGAACTTTCCAACTAAAGGCCACTGGCGCTCGCCTTCCCGGCTGGCGGACATTGAAAGCGGGCTCGACTATTTTGTGCAGCACTACGCG
>JAYTQD010000284.1:0-10630 GCA_043746935.1 Acidobacteriaceae bacterium
CTGGATGCCTCGCTCGATTGGCATCGCCCGCATAACCTTGATTTGCTGTCGCGGAGTTTGCAGCACGAAGGTCGCATGCGCGAAGCCGAGCAAACCATCCGCGAGGCCATGCAGCTTAAGCCTACGAGCCGTTGGGCTGGATATGGCCAAAAGATGCTTCCCGATTTCCTGATTGCGCGCGGACGCAACGAGGAAGCCCTGGCTGCGGCGGGAGAGATGCAGAAATCAAAGTGGCCGCTGGCGAGACTGGAAGGTCATGTTCTCGCTGGCCGAGCGCTTCTCGCAACGAACAAAGCCGACGCGGCCCGCGCCGAACTCGCCGCCGCAGAGAAAGAAATTCCCGAGGCAAAAAAAGACTTCACCGGCGTGGTTAGCTTCGACCGCTTTACCGCCGACCAGCTCAATGAGCTGCGCGGCGAGCTTCAATTGCATTCGGACAACAGTCAGGACGCTCAGAAGCAGGCAAATGAGTTGCTCACTAAAACGGCTGACTCGCTCGCCTCGCACCGCGGCGCAGACGCGTTGGCGGAGCTTTATCTTTTGGAACACATTGCCCGGATTGCTCGCGAGCAAGAGCAATGGCAACTGGCGCAACGCACCGCAGATTTGATGATGACGTTCGATCCCAATTACTTCGGCGCCCACTACGCCGCAGCTCTTGTTGCCGCGCACGAAAGCAACGCCGTTAAGCAGCACCAGGAAATGACAGCGGCGCAACAGCTGTGGAGTCATGCCGATCCCGGCTTGAAGGAACTCGCGCAAGTTTCCGCGAGCGGTACGCACTAAAGCCGCATTACTCTGCGTCCCGATTTGCTACGGCAACTCGGAACAGAGGTTTGGCCTTCTCAGTCGCTTCCATCTCATACGCCTGCTCGGTTTTGCCAGGATCGTAGTCTCTCCACAACCAAACCATTTGCTCCGGAAACTCGGCCGCGCCTTGCCCTGAGTTATGCGTGCCCTTGCCAAAACTGAAATGAAAGTCATAGCCCTTCAGCTTCAGAGCATTCGCCATGCGAACATTCGCCAGCGGCCAACTTCCGTAGCGATCATCCTCCATGTCTTCCGCGCCGTCCTGTAGCAGTACGCGCAAGTTGCGCTTCGGTTCGCGTAAGACTTTCTCGGGATAGTCCTGACCGCCATCCGGATTCTTGGGATCTTCTTTCCACTGAAGGGCGGTGAAGGTGCCAATCCACGAGATCACCCGGCTGAACTCTTCAGGCATCTGCCACGCCGCGTTGAACGCGCAAATCCCGCCTGACGAGAGGCCCGTGATGGCATGGCTGTAGCATCTTTGCGAATGTTGTACTTCGCACCCACGTCCGACAATACCTCGTCCCGCAGAAAGCGCGCATAGCGGTCGCTCACCGTGTCGTACAGCGTACTGCGCATCGAGTCATCCAAAGTGCGGTGCCACTTATCCGAAGTACGCCTTCACGAAGTTGTAGGTCGCCGTTCCTGCCGAGTCGCCGATCACACCGGGTTTGATGAACACGCAAATCATCACCGGAATCTCCTTCTGCGCGATCAGGTTGTCGATCACGTTGAGCGCCGGATTATTCCCCTCGCGATCAAAGTACCAAATGCCATCCTGGAAGACCATCAGCGCGGCGCCGACCTTCGGGTCATATTGCGTCGGCACATACACCCAGTACTCACTCTTCATGCCGTCGTAAAGCTTGCTGGTGTGAATAATCTTTGCCGACAGAGTGCCGGACGGAACTCCGGGCTGCTGCTAAGAAAGCGGACCAAAGGCTGGTGCGTCAAGCTGTCCACCAAACTTCGCGCCGTTGACCAAATAATGGAACGCGTGCAACCCGCCCACAAGCTCGACGCGTGCCGCAGCATACCAAATGTCTGAGTCCGCCAGATGCAGCATTTTTGTACCAGTGGAGCTATCCAAAACCAGCGCCGGTTCGGACGCCGACTGCGTGACAAAGAAAAAATCGGGTCCACGCCCCGCCCACGCAGTACCTTCTTTCAGATCCTTGGCGTCAAAGCTAGCCATGATTGCGTCGCGCAAGCCAACCTTGCCGGATTTCGCGAGATTGATCAATTGCGTCGCGGACATCTTCTCCCCGGCTACCGCAGAGGAAATCAAACAAAGCAAAGCGAGCGTGATTCTCCACATAGAGCCAACACTATACGCCGTTCGTTTCTAGGACGGCGTGACCGCACTCAGCAAGATTCCCGCTTGCCGCAGGCCGTTAGCCACGGCGGCGGCGATCCGCGTAGCCCCAGGCGTATCGCTGTGGATGCAGATGGTCTGCGCGTTCACAGCGATTTCCGAGCCGTCACTGGTGATGACTCTTCCGTCCGCTGCAATGTACAACGCCTGTCGCCGGGCTTCCTCGGGATCGCGAATCAGCGCGTCGGCAAACTTGCGCGAGCGCAGTGTCCCGTCCGCCTCATAGCGCCGGTCCGCAAAGGCTTCAGCCGCAACCGCGAATCCAGCTTCCCGAAACACCTCCAGCATCGGCGAACCTGCCAGCGCCACCAGCACCACGCTCCTGCTCCATCGCGCGACGCCCTCGGCAATTGCCGCCGCCAGTTCGCGATTCTTCACCGCTTGGTTGTAGAGCGCGCCGTGCGGCTTTACGTGAGCTAACCGAACACCGCACCCAGCCGCGATTTCGCCCAGAGCCTGTACTTGCTGGAACATCGATTCCGCCACCGCTTCGGGATCAATGTCTAACTCGATCCGCCCAAAGTTCGCGCGATCCGCATAACCCGGATGCGCTCCCACGGCGACCTTCCATCGCAGCGCCTGCTCAATTGTCGCCGTCATCATCTGCGCATTGCCCGCATGCCCGCCACAGGCGATGTTGACCGAACTCACATACGCCATCAGCGATTCCTGCGTCCCATCCGCAATCGACTCCGCTACTTCGCCCATATCGCAATTGATGTCGATGGATTTCATTCCAAAATCAAATCCTCCGCTGCCAACAACTTTTCTTGTTCGATCAGTAGCGCTCGCGCCTCGTCCATCGCGACCACCTCGAAACGTACCTCATCACGCGGCCGCAGCTGGCCCACGGAAGAAAGATCCACGGAAATCACATTCGCCAGGATCGGATAGCCGCCCGTAGTCTGCTGCTCCACAAAAGAAATAATAGGCCGCCCCGATTCCGGAACCTGCAACGCCCCTAGCGTAATACCTTCCGTAATCATCTCTCCGCCAGAATGCGCCGGAACAGGCGGGCCGTCCAAACGAAGACCCATACGGTTCGACTCCTCAGTAACGCGATAAATACTCTCGTAGAAAAGCCGCTGCGAGTCTTCCGGAAACCATGCACTCTGCGGTCCACCCGTAACGCGCAGAACTTTGCGAGGCGCTAGCCGCTGCAAAGCCAGCGGAGCCACGGCGCGCATCTGGAACGCAGCCATAGCTCCGCAATGGAGCACGTCACCCTTCCGCAAAGCTCGCCCCTCGAAGCCTCCAAGCCCGCTCAACAGGTGTGTCGACGCGCTCCCCAGAAGAAGCTTCACCGCAATTCCGCCCTGCACACACAGATAACACCGTGCTCCAGAGCGAGTCGGCCCGGTCCGCAGTGTCTGGCCAGCACGTATCTCCAACGAAGCCCACAACTCGACGGGCACGCCATCCAGCGTCGCCCCAAAATCGGATCCTGTGAGCGCGACAACGCCGCCTTCCGGAAACAGAAACGCGCCGCCAAGTAACGTCATCTCCAGCCCTGCCGTCGACTCCGCATTCCCAGCAAGCCGGTTGCCCACCCGCAAGGCAATCGTATCCGCCGCGCCGGAAGGGGAAACGCCCATCGGCCCAAAGCCTTCTCGCCCCAAGTCCTGCACCGTCGTCAGCAGTCCTGGCGCAACCACCTGAATTACGCTCATGCTTTCTCCTGCATGTTTTCCAGCGCCGAGAATTGTTCACTGGAAATCGCCGTGAAGCGCACACAGTCTCCAATGGCAAGCAGGTTCATCCCGTCCCGATCCGGCCGAAACATCGCCACCGGCGTCCGCCCAATCAGCCGCCATCCGCCCGGCGTCGCCAACGGATACACCCCAGTCTGTCTCCCCGCGATCCCGACACTCCCCGGCATCACGCTTCGTCGTGGCGTTGCCAGACGCGGCGTGACCAGCGCGTCCGGTAATTCGCCGAGGTACGCGAAGCCCGGAACGAATCCCAGAAAATAAACAACGTACACCGTGGAAGCATGCAGCTCAATAACCTCGGCGGGTGGAATGCCATGCAGCGCGGCCACGTCCTCCAAATCGGGACCATACTCGCCGCCATAGCACACCGGAATTTCCACTTCCCGCGGTTCCGGGAGACGCAAGTCCCGCAACCGGTCGAGATATCCGCGTAGAATTGTTTCCAGTTCGGCGTGCGTCCACTTCAACGCGTCGAACGTAATTAGCAAAGAGCAATAGGCAGGATGCAGATTGCGAACGCCTGAAATCGGCTCTAGTTCGAGAAGGCGCAGCAGTTTCGCGACACGCTGATGGCTTTCGATCGAGATCTGCTCGCCAAGGGAAACCAGCAGGGAGCGGTCACTCGCGGGATAAAAGCGCGCGCCGCTAGTGGAAGTCGGCATCACCGGAAAGTATAGACGTTGTTAAGCAGAACCTTCCCCCAGCATTGCCAGGGGGCGACGCTGCGCAACGACCTCAGTTAGATGACAAGAGCTTACCGCTTCGTGGCCTCTTCTGCCTCGTGTTGGCCCGCCAACTTCCTCATGTCATCCATAAGATTGGTCATCCCTTTGCTAAAGTTCTTTTCCCAGGTTGCTTTCCGGAAAGCGCCATCCACTGGCTCGATGAGCGTCCACAGGGTGAAGTGCGTCTTGGCGTCCAGGATAGTCAGTCCCAATTGAGGAGCATAAGAGCAAATTTTGTCACAACCAGTGAGCGGCGCGGCAAAACGGATTTCAAGAACCAAATCAGCGTCGGCGGGCGCCGCCGCTAGTTCATAGCGTCCCCAACCCTTCATCGCGTTGTAAAACTGGTTGTAAGGTTGATCCGGACCGCCGGTCCTCCGGAACGCTTCCAGGGAATTGCCATCGACGCCGCCGTTGGAAATAAAGATCCTTTTGGCGGCGGCAATTTGCACCGGCAACGGAGCCGCTTCTTTTGCTTGTTGAGCGGCCAGGAATGGGGTTGATAACAGCGCCAACGCCAACGTTAGGCAAGAAATTTGTGAACCTGAGACTCGGGACATATTTGTTCCTCGACGGGTGCGATGCGCGCGTCTAAGAATTAGTTGCTCGGGTGAAACACTTCCCCCCCACCGCCATCTCCATCCCCTCAGCCGCCGCGCGCACGCCGGGATAGTGATTCCGAGCTTCCTTCACCACGTTGTCAATGCAAACATCCGTGTGATCCGGATCATGGTGAAACAGCACCAGCTCCTTGGCTCCGCTCTCCATCACCACGTTCACCGCTTCGCGCCAATGGCTATGTCCCCAGCCGCGCTTTTTCGCCTCATACTCTTCCGGCAGATATTGCGCGTCGTAGATCAGAATGTCAGCTCCGGCAGCCAACTGGCGAACGCTCTTGTCGAAAGCGGCGTCCCCAGGCTCATTGTCGGTGGCGTAGACAACGACACCCTCCGAACTCTCAATCCGATACCCCAGACAACCTTGCGGATGGTTGAGCCACTTCGTCTCTACGGTTACGTTGTCGTCAATCCGCACGCGGCCTTCATCAATCCCAAAGAATTCGCGCCGCGCTTTCATCTCGCTCACGCCTACAGGAAAATAGGGAGCTGACATCTGCTGCTCCATCACACGTTCCAAACTGTGGTTGCGCTCGGGAGCATGAAACGCAAACCTGTGCCCGGGGTCTTCGTACAGCGGCCCGAAAAACGGAATGCCTTGAATGTGATCCCAGTGGTAGTGGGAAACAAAGATGTGCGCCTGGACCGGCTGTCCCGCCGATTCCTGACTGAGTTGCTGCCCCAGCGCCCGAAAGCCCGTGCCGCAATCGAAGATGTAGCGGCTGTCGCCGACACGCACCTCGACGCAGGAGGTATTGCCTCCATAACGCAAATTTTCCGCCTGCGGTGTGGGCGTCGATCCGCGCACACCCCAGAATCGAACCAGCATCGTGCCCCCAGGCCAGGAATCCTTTTATCTTCTAACGATGGCACGGTAAGGTCAATGAACGAGCGGGTTCCTTTAGTAACCCGGCTCCGTCTAATGAGGGTGCCCCGTCCTTGTCGCGTTCCTCAGCGACAGAGCTTGCCCTGAGCGAAGTCGAAGGGGCGGGGCTTGAGCGCCCCTAATCCTCCCTGTCCCTACCCCCGCGTTTGCAAGCCCAGGCTCTATAATGAAAAATTCAATCGAAGCCCGCACCTATGCCCACACCCGACTTCAAAGAGTTTTCCCGGCTCGCTCGCGAGTACACCCTGGTTCCGGTGTCCAAAGTTGTCCGCGCGGATATGCTGACGCCCGTCTCCGCGTTTATGGCCATCGCTGCCGACGAACCCGAGGCCTTCCTGCTCGAGTCGGTGGAAGGCGGAGAGAAGATCGCCCGTTACACATTTCTCGGAGTGCGTCCGCACAAGAAGATCACCGCGCGAGGCTCCGAAATCCGCGTACAGACGGGCCAACGGACGAAGACTCATACGGGTGGAGTTTTTGATGCTGTGAAGGCCCTTTTACGGGAGCATCGCGCCGCCCCCGTCCCCGGCCTGCCTCCCTTTACTTCCGGAGCCGTCGGCTTTTTTTCCTACGACGCCGTTCGGCAATTGGAAAATATCGGTAACCGCGCCAAGGATGACCTCGACCTTCCTGACTGCGTTCTGATGTTCTTCGATCGCCTGCTTGCCTTCGACCACGTCCGCCACCAAATCCACATCCTCGCCGCCGCAGATGTTCGCGCCGAGAGTCCCCGCAAAGCTTACGACCGAGCCATCGCGGACATCGCTAAGATCGAACGCAAACTCGCCGCCGGTCCACGCGGCGTCCCTTGGATTCCTAAGGCACGCGGCAAGACCGCGAAGATGAAAATTCATGCCGCCACCAGCCCTGCAAATTTCCAGAAGGCCGTAAAAAAGGCCAAAGAGTACATTGCCGCCGGAGACATCTTTCAGGTCGTCCTCTCCCGCCGCGTCGATTTCGAGCCCGGCGTCCCGCCCTTCGATCTCTACCGCGCCCTACGCACCGTGAACCCTTCTCCGTATATGTATTTCCTGAAGACGGGGGATCTGCACATCTTAGGCGCGTCGCCGGAAATGCTGGTCCGCGTAACCGGGCGCAAGCTGGAATACCGGCCGATTGCCGGGACTCATCCGCGCGGCCGCGACGAAGCCGAAGACCAGCGCCTGGCCCATGCCATGAGCAGCGACGAAAAAGAACGCGCCGAGCATGTCATGCTCGTCGATCTGGGTCGCAACGACATCGGTCGCGTCAGCGAATACGGCTCCGTCCGCGTCAGCGATCTCATGCATGTCGAGCGCTACTCCCATGTCATGCACTTGGTCTCCAACATTGAGGGCGAACTTCGCGAAGGCTTGGACGCCCTTGATGCTTTCGCCGCATGTTTCCCTGCTGGAACGCTCAGCGGTGCCCCCAAAGTTCGCGCCATGCAAATCATCGAAGAACTGGAACCTCTCCGTCGCGGCACTTACGGCGGATCGATTCTCTATGCGGATTTCGCCGGCAACCTTGATTCCTGCATAGCCATCCGCACCATGCTGCTCAAGAACAAACGTGCCTATCTCCAGGCTGGCGCGGGCATTGTCGCTGATTCCGATCCCCAAAAAGAATACGAAGAATCCGTCAATAAATCGCAAGCATTGCTTCGCGCTGTCGAAAAAGCTCGCGGCAACGACGAGCGTCTCTCGCAGTCAACGAGGAATTTATGAACCGAGCCAATGGAAATCTTATGAAACCTGTATTCCTTTTTCTCGCCTTGTGTGTTGTTCTGCCGTGCTCCGCGCAATCCCCCGACGAGTGGCTCGGCAGTCTGCCGCTGGCCAAGGACTACGTCCAAAAGCGCGCGTCCAGTTATGATCGCAGTGGCGGCAACGCGGATGCCCGCGAGATCGCACCCGGCGCAACGCTCACACTGCTCGATACCGACGGACCCGCTGAGGTCAGCCACATTTGGGTCACAATCGCCAGCCCGGACTCCAATCATTTGAAGGCGCTGGTGTTGCGGATGTACTGGGATGACGAGTCTACGCCCAGTGTCGAAGCTCCCATCGGAGATTTCTACGGTCTCGGCTTGGGCGATTATTTTCTTTTCGAGTCCATTCCTCTCTCGGTCGGCTCCAAGCAGGCGATGAACTGCTATTTTCCAATGCCGTTCCAAAAACACGCCAAAATTACCGTGACCAACGAAGGCTCCATGAAGACCGATGCCTTCTACTTCAACATCGACTATCGCGCGTATTCAAAGCCCCAGCCGTCTCAGTTGTACTTCCATGCGCAATATCGTCAGGCCAGTCCCGCCCGCGGCTGGACCAGCCAGTGGAACGACAACGGGCAGCCCGGTGTGGGAGACCGTAAGAATCTCAAGGGAGAGGGCAACTACGTTTGGATGGAAGCAACCGGCCGAGGTCATTTCGTCGGCGTAACCATGTCAATCTTGCAGAACCAGGATGATTGGTGGGGAGAAGGCGATGACATGTTCTTCATCGACGGCGAGGAATTGCCGTCTATCAATGGCACCGGTTCGGAGGACTATTTTCTCGGAGCGTGGGGTTTCGGCGACCATGGTTTTTCTTACGGCCTCTATGGCGCTCCGGTGAAAGGTGCGGAGAAGGCTGGCTCACGTTCCTCCGTGTACCGGTTCCATCTCGATTCGCCCATCACCTTCACCAAATCGCTACGCGCCACCATCGAACACGGCCAGGCCAATCACCGGTCCGACAATTTTTTCTCGGTTGCGTACTGGTACCAGACCGAGCCGCATGCCTCATTCCCATTGCTGCCACCACTCGAACAACGAATCCCCAAACTATTTGCCGTCGGAGGGCCGGGTAACAGCAAGTAGGAAACTTGGCGACGTGCGCATGCATTCACATGTAAAAGCCCGCCTGCGCTGATATTCTTAAGCAGCGGTTGATCCGGTCCCCAGCGATGGTTTTTGTCCTCGACAATTACGATTCGTTTACCTACAACCTGGTGCAATATCTGGGTGAACTCGGCGCGCAGGTTGAAGTCCGCCGCAACGATCAGGTCACTGTTGCCGAAGTGGAACTGATGCGGCCCGAGCGCATTCTGATTTCCCCCGGCCCATGCACTCCACGCGAAGCTGGTATTAGCATCGAACTCATCCGCCGCATGGCGGGCCGCGTCCCGATTCTCGGCGTCTGCCTCGGCCATCAAGCCATCGGCGAAGCTTTTGGTGGCAACGTAGTCCGCGCCCGCACGCTGATGCACGGCAAAACCAGCGAAGTCGAACACGATGGCCGCACAATTTTCAAAGGCGTGCCGTCGCCCATGACCGCCACGCGCTATCACTCTCTCATCGTCGCTGAAGAAGGTTTGCCTGCGGAACTCGAAGTGAGCGCCTTCACCGGAACAGCTTTGGAATCTCGTGTCATCATGGGCCTGCGCCACCGAAAGTTTCCGTTGGAAGGCGTGCAATTCCATCCAGAGAGCGTGCTCACCAGCAGCGGCAAGCAGCTCATCCGTAATTTTCTGAACCTCTAAGCGAACAGCCGTCCATCGTTACTGACTTGACAGCAACGCCTCGCCAAGCGATATTTACACATCTTTCACGGAGGTCGCGGATGGCTGAATCAAGATCGGCCGAATCAAAGCCAGCCGAGCTACAACCCGAACGCCGCTCCAGCCGTCGCTTTGCCTTGCGCTTACCGCTCACTGTCACCTACCCAGACGGAGCCAAAGCAGGCATCGAGTCGGAAAGCCGCGACGTGAGTGCCCGAGGCATTTGTTTTTATTTTGATTCAGCCCCCGCCAGCGGCACCGAAATCGAATTCACCCTCGTCCTTCCTCCGGAGATCACGGCGACCGATAGCATTCACGTGCATTGCAAAGGGAAGGTCGTCCGAGTGGATACTGGGCGACCGAGCGGGCGGATGGAAGTTGCCGCCGTCATCAACGAATACGAGTTCCTGCCGGAAGCTTAATTGCCCAACGGGGAGTAATTCTCGTGGAACATAGCTTTGCAACTAATATGCAGATAGTTGCAGTTTTGGGGATGGGATTTGGACGGAGGGTTCGCGGAAGGCGGACGTAAAGTCAGATACTTTGATTCGTCCAATCAAAGTATTTTGTAAAATCGCAATTTCCCAAAGCTCGGCAATTCCAGCGCGGGACAGAAGGCATTTTCGGCCATTACTTTGATTCGTCAAATCAAAGTATCTCGCGATTTGGGGGTGCGGACACTTTCCCCGGGCGCCCCCATTGCCATTCCACGCGAAAATTGCATTTGGGGTTCCGGCTTTGCGCCCTCGCGCCCTCGCGTTAAGACTTGATGGCGGGTGCGACGATCTCGACCGGCCGCAGGTTTCTGGGGGTTCCGGTTTTTGTTCCTTTCCCGAAACCGAAGCCTTCCTTGACCAGCTTGTAAATTGTCTTGCGGTTTTGGGCAATCCATTTGGGCCAGGCCATTTTGCCCATCATCGGAAAATAAATTCCGCGGAAGAAGAGCTTGGCTACGAAGACGTTGGCGCGATGTCCCAGGGGCTTAT
>JAYTQD010000285.1:0-10619 GCA_043746935.1 Acidobacteriaceae bacterium
CGGCTAAAGCCGCAGGTCTCGGGGTTCATATTGCAGCAATAAATTGCTGCTCCACCCAAAAGCTGGGTTCAAGAAGAGCCGATTGGCGGGTGGTCGAGGTTTTTGATCTGTCTGGAGCAACCGAGACAGTGGGTGCCCCGTTTTCGGGCACTTTGCGAAGGGCGGGAATGGAAATGTTTGTACTCCTTACCTCAGCGGCTGAAGCCGTAGTTCTACAGTAGCTATATGCAGCAATAAATTGCTGCTCCACCCAAAAGCTGGGTTCAAGAAGAGCCGATTGGCGGGTGGCCGAGGCTTTTGATCTGTCTGGACCAACCGAGACAGTGGGTGCCCCGTTTTCGCGCACTTTGCGAAGGGCGGGAATGAAAATGTTTGTACTCCTTACCTCAGCGGCTGAAGCCGTAGTTCTACAGTAGCTATATTGCAGCAATAAATTGCTGCTCCACCCAAAAGCTGGGTTCAAGAAGAGCCGATTGGCGGGTAGTCGAGGCTTTGAGCAGCAAGAGGGGCTTTCCCTCAGCACAGGCAAGAATGCGGACGGTGGCCCACTCAAGCCCTCTTTTGGCTTGAGTGGGGCTTGTCCAAAGTGGGGGCGGGCAAAAACATAAAGCGATGAGCGTCCGCTAAAGGGAACGAATGAGCAGAAGTCCTGCCCAGCGGTTCAACAGCCCCACTCAAGCCAAAAGATGGCTTGAGTAGGGCACCCAGTATTCTGCAAGTGGAATTGTGAGCGAAACCGATTGGGATGATCGGCACGCCCAGCTCAAAGCCCGCGAGTGGATGCCCTTGTCTGCCTGAAAACGACGTCTCAGGGTCGAGCGGCTTAAGGTTGTTGTTCCAGGCAGTAATTATTCCCGCCCTTGCAAAAAACGCAAGGACGGGGCACCCGACATCCTGAATGTGGAATGGAGATCAAACCAAGTGGAAGGGTCGGCCACCCGGATGCGTGCGGGAGTGTGAATTCTACTTTTCCTGGGGATCGTCGGAGACTGCCAGGAGAAGGATGGCTTCGGCCTCGGCGCTGGCGAAGATACGGTCGATCCATTTGGTTTTGGGGCGACAGATGCCACCCTTAGTGAGCAATTCCCAATTTGCCTCATACTGCGCCCAGATTTTGCGCTTGGGGTGGTCGCCGGTGAAGAGAGCAACGCACACGCGTTTGCCCAAGGCTTGCACCGGGAAAAGGAACCAGACGTTCTCAAGAACAACATACAGGGCGAGGCAATCGACGTCTTTTGGGGAATAAGGAACACACTTCCGTGGAACGCCCCTGGTGGTGTAAGACTGACGCCCACAACCGACGCTGTAAGCGTTCTTAGCGTAAGCCCGCCCGACCACTTTGACCTGCACGCGGGAGATGCGGCGGCCGTTGTCGATGAGACAATCGTAACGCTCGGAAGCGCCGTGCGGCCAGGACACCCCCAGCCCCCGAAGCGCGGCGTTGCAAGCAAAGAGCAACTCGCCGAGCTCACCCAACTGCTTTGTATTTCTCACTTTGCGCATGCGTTTCTCCGCAAGAAAGAGCCCCACCAGCGGCGCGACAATGAGCGAGTTCGCACCCGGCTCCTTTCCTGCATTCGGAATGCCAAACCTGATTGGGCAGCGCGCCGGAGTCACACATCACCGGTTGTTTATATTCTAGAACTTACCGCAAATTGCGCCACTGGAAATGCGCCTGTATTTTGCCCCTCGTGCCCGCATTCCGGCGCTTCCCTGCTGGCCCGGGAAAACTTCCCTAAAGCCGCAACTTCCTGCACACTTCAGCATCCCAATGTAGGGCGGACACTCTTGTTCGCCGCGGTTGCGATAAGATTCAAGTTTCCCCGAAAACCCACTCATGAAAGCAACTGGCTGGAGCAAAATCGTTGTGTTCCCGGTGTGCCTCCTCCCCGTGGCGCACTTGGGCCTCGCCGCCTATCAGGGAAATTTAGGCGCGAACCCGCTCGAAGTCATCACCCATACCACCGGCGATTGGACGATCCGCTTTCTGCTGATTACGCTGTGCGTCACTCCGCTGCGGCAGCTGACGAAACAGTATTGGTTGATTCAATACCGCCGCATGTTGGGGCTGTTCGCGTTCTTCTACGGCAGCCTACATCTCACCACGTATCTCTGGTTCGATAAATTCTTCGATTGGCATGAAATTCTGCAAGATGTAGGTAAGCGAAAGTTCATTACCGTGGGCTTTCTGGCATTCGTGCTCATGATTCCGCTAGCGATCACATCCACGAAGGGGATGATCCGGCGACTGGGGAAGCGTTGGACCGTGCTGCATCGCTTGATTTACGTAAGCGCGATGGCTGGCGTCATTCACTACTATTGGCTAGTGAAAGCCGATCATCGACTGCCGCTCACCTACGGGGCGATTCTATCCGTGCTGCTCGGTTATCGCATGGTGAAGTGGGCTAGGGCCGTGACCGCATGATTCTTACTGCGTGGGCAGGCGAGGGCGCCTGCCCCTACGTGGGTATTGCCTAATTTAGCTGTAAACATCATGCGGTCAGAGTACGAGGACGAAACTGGGGGCGGGGCGAGTGGCGGCCACCGTCAAAGCATAGACGCGCCGTCGATTTACTTCACTGGCACGCCCGCTAGCGTCGTCAGCCGCCCAACGGGATAGAGGCCCTTCCTGGAATCACGGTAGGGCGAGTGATCGAAGAAGAAGCTGAGGCGCGCATAGGAATTGCCGGCGAAGTCTTTGTCCTCCGCCAGTTTTTTCTCGAATTCCGCTTTCAGCGCTGGGTCTTTGGCCAGCATCTCGCGCGCTAGCGGCTCCAGCACGTACGGCTCTCCGAATTCTTTCTGCTCGAAGATGGCGTCGAAGAATCCCCATTGCACGGCGGAATCCGGCGCGTCTGGTTCCAGCCAGTGAACAACGACTTTGCCGAGCCGCTGATCGAGCGGCACGACCATCGAGCCTGCGGGATAGAAGAGCTTCTCTTTCACCGATTTGCACATCGGCTGATAGTGGCTGATATCCTGGAAATCACCGATCGCCATGGGATGACGCCCTTCAAACAGCGTGTTGTGCCAATGCGGCTCGCAACGATACGTCTCGACTTCGCTTGCCCACGCGGCTGTTGTCGATTGCATCTGCACACCATGAGCGCGCAGCACCTCAATCACCCGCGTCCATTGCGCAGGAACGATGTAGGCCCGCGGCGGCGCCACGCTGAGAGTAGCCCGAAAATCGTTATACACCGGGATGTCAATGTTCTCAGGTTCGCGCGTGTACTGATTCCACACCGCGCCCGAAACTTCACTCAGCACCTGGTTGCGCTTGTAGCCAAGAAAATGGAACGGGGCGGAGCGATCACTGGGAGCAGTGCGCAGCGCCATCTTCCGGGCCGGGTCATAGGTCTTCCCGGCCGCGATCATGGCCGCATCGGCGGCGCGATTCATCTGAATTAGCTTCGCGGAGTCGGCATTTACTTTTTCCAAAATGGCGCGCAGCAATTCGTAATTTCCGCCCACGCGCATTTTGTAGTCCTTCAGCATGTGCATTTCCACCAGCAGACCCGGACGGTTTTGCAGGATCATGTAGCCGGTGGAGAAGCGCGGCTCATCTTGCACCATCTTCAAGCCCTTCGCGGGATTGGCCTCGCCAACTCCGACATACAGCCCGATTAAGTGCCCCGTGTCGTTGACCGATTTTTCAATGTAGGGCCGCAGCTCGTCGCGTTGCCATGCGGCCAGCGCTGGGTCCGTGTCGGGACCGAAGTCGATGGAGTAGGTGACGTCATATTGATAGTCAGCGCCGTCGGTCACATGGTCATCAATGAAAAAATCCGGCAGCCATTTGGTGAAGTAGGCCAGAAACTGCCGCGCCTCGACGGAATCCGCCTTCATGTAATCGCGATTCAAGTTCAGATTGTTCGACTGCGTGCGCCAGCCCATCTCTTCGGGGCCGTTCTGGTTGATGCGGTTAAAGCGCGAGACGCGCTCGTGGCCGTCGATGTTGTAGACGGGGACGATGATCACAACGGCCTTGTCGAGCAGACTGGCGCGAGTCTTGGTCACGACCATATCGCGCAGCAGGGCCAAGGAGGCGTCTTTGCCTTCAATCTCACCGGCATGGATTCCGTTCTGGATATAGACCACGGGCCGGTTGGCCTTGTGAATGGCGGCGGGGTCGAAGACGCCATCTTTGGAGACGATGACGCCGACCAGCTCACGGCCTTCTCCGGTCTTGCCCCACGGCTCGATCTTGACTTGCTTGGGCGCTGCGGCTGCGACACGGCGGATGTAGGCCATGGTTGCGTCATAGCGTGGCGTGCAGCGGTAGTCGCAAATTTCCGTGGGTGTGCGCCAATCGGCCGCCGTGGGCGGAGTTTTGTCTTGCGCAAGGATGGATGGAGAAATGCCGAGAATGAAAGTCGTGAACAGTACTTGATAAGTCTTCATGATTCCTTTACGGGAAGGTCGGTTGAATGAATTCCGATGTAGCGTTTGTGAACTCTGAAAGTCTACTCTCCAGGGACTTCCCTTGCGCTCCAACAACCAGTTCGCTCCGGTCTCTAGTTTATAATCTGGCCACGAATGAACCTCACTCCGGGCACGAAACTTGGGCCGTACGAGATCGTCGGCCTACTGGGAGCGGGTGGCATGGGCGAGGTTTATCGTGCCCGTGACGCGCGTCTCAAACGGGATGTAGCGATCAAGGTTTTGCCGCAGGCGCTTTCCCTCGACGGCGACCGGCTGCGGCGTTTTGAGCAAGAAGCCCTGGCTACGGCGGCGCTGAATCATCCCAACATTCTGTCGGTGTTCGACATTGGTACCGGATCTGACACGAGCGCCGGGTCGCCCTACGTGGTGTCCGAGCTGCTCGAAGGAGAGACCCTGCGCGAGCGCCTGCGCAGCGGAGCCATCCCCATGCGTAAGGCTTTGGACTACGCCCTGCAAATCGCGCACGGCCTGGCGGCGGCCCACGAAAAAGGAATCGTTCATCGCGACCTCAAGCCTGACAACCTATTCGTCACCAAGGATGGACGAGTCAAGATTCTCGACTTCGGCCTGGCCAAACTAACCCAGCCCGATCTCGGCACGCACACCTCCATGCCCACCATGACACATGCTACCGATATCGGAGTGGTGATGGGAACGGCGGGCTACATGTCGCCGGAGCAGGTTCGTGGCGTTGCACTCGACGCGCGCTCGGACATTTTCAGCTTCGGGGCGATTCTCTACGAAATGCTTTCCGGTAAACGGGCATTTCATGGCGACACGGCCGCGGACACGATGAGTTCCATCTTGAAGGAAGATCCGCCGGAGCTGGGCGAGACGAACCGGAATGTTTCTCCGGCGTTGGATCGGATTGTGCAGCATTGCCTGGAGAAGAATCCTGAGGCGCGTTTCCATTCGGCGAGTGATATTGCGTTTGATCTTGAGCATATCTCCGGGGTTTCCACTACGACGGCGAGAGTCCAGGGGGCTTCAGGTTCGCCATCACACCGAAAACTTCTGATTGCCCTCGCGAGGGGCGTCGGGCTCGCTGCGCTCATGTTGGGTTTGGGATGGTGGATTGGCCACGGCAGCACTTCAACTTCGCTCGCCGAGTACAAGCAAATCACCTTCCGCACCGGCCCCATCGGGAATGCGCGGTTTACGCCTGATGGCAGCATTATTTACAGCGCGATGTGGGATGGCGGCGAAAGGCAGCTCTACCTGGCGCGCACCGACGACCCCGGCGCGCGCGAACTGGGGATGAAAGGCGCTGAGTTGCTCTCGATTTCCAAGAATGGCGAACTAGCCATTCGGCTGAATACCGTCGGCTACGGCGGCTATGCCGGAGCGGGAACCTTGGCGCGGGTTCCACTGAGCGGCGGAATGCCCCGCGAGATGCTCGACAACGTGCAGGATGCGGACTGGGCTGCGGATGGCGAGCGTATGGCCGTGGTTCGTTATGTTCCAGAAAATCAACACTGGCGTTTGGAGTATCCCATCGGCAAGGTGTTGTTCGACAGCATCGGCTGGATTAGCAACCCAAAGATTTCTCCGGAGGGCAAGTGGGTGGCCTTTGCCGACCATGAAATCCCAGGCGGAGACGATCAGGGCTCGGTGGCGGTGGTAGCGACCGACGGAAGTTCGAACGGCAAAGACAAGAAGCTTTCTTCTGGCTGGAGTTCGCTCCAGGGAATTCTCTGGTCTCCTGCGGGCGATGAAGTCTGGTTCACTTCCAGCAGCACCGGCGGAGCTCAACAGGCGCGGGCCGTAAGCCTCTCCGGCAAGCTGCGGACCATTACGAACGTGCCCGGCGGCATGTGGCTTGAGGATTTGCGCAATGAAAAGGGGCTGGTGGTGACGCATCAGCAGCGGGTAGGCATCCGCGGTCTAGCTCCCGGAGAAAAGCAGGAGCGGGAGCTGGGCTGGTTCGGATGGTCGGAATTGGCGGACATCAGCGCCGACGGCCACAAGATCGTTTTCGAGGAAGAGGCCGACGGCGGTGGCCCCAACTACACCGTGTTCCTTCGCGATACCGACGGTTCGCCGCCGTCCCGAATCGGGGAAGGGCTTTCCTTGGCGATCTCCGCGGACGCCAAATGGGTGATCACGAAGCCTGCTAAGGGTGGGCCTTTGAGTCTGGTGCCAACGGGCGCCGGAGAAGCGAAGGTCCTCACCCACGATGATGTTAGTTACACAGCGGTACGTTTCCTGCCCGATGGGAAGCGACTGCTGGCTGCAGGCATCGAAGCCGGGCACGCCGCGCGCGACTATCTGATCGACCTCACCTCGGGCGATTCCAAGGCCATTACGCCGGAAGGTGTCTCGGGCGTCTACATTTCTCCGGATGGCAAGTCCACGGCAGTGCGGCAGGCGGACGGTAAATGCGGCGTTTGGCCGATCACTGGGTATGGAACAGCGGGGGACGGAACAGACGGGGGCGGAATTCGTTTGATTCCCGGGCTGGACTCGACTTACCGCATGTTGGGTTGGTCGCCCGACGGCAACTCGGTCTATGTAGTTCTCAGCCACAACTCGGTCACGCCGAGAGTCCGCATGGTATCGCGAGTCAACGTGGCTACCGGCAAGATCGAGCCGTGGAAAGAATTTGGGATCCCAGGCGATCCCGGAGTTACCTCCATGGGCAGGCTGGTCTTCTCCAAAAACGGGGCGGCCTATGGGTACATCTACGTGCGGAACATCTCGCAGGCGTATGTGGTGACGGGGCTGAAGTAGGTATTGCCGGACAAGCCTTCGCTCATCTCCTTGTTACTTCCGTAAGGATCTGAAGCCGCGCCTGCCGCAGATACCCTGACCTTGAGCTTTGATTCCAAACTTTGAGGGTGATCCCATGGCCAGCTCTGCCCCAGCTAGCAGTCTGATTGAAATCGCCGATCCACCCGTTTCGAACCGCAGCCATCCCATCGTCGATAAGTCCGTAGCGCAAAAAATTGAAGACTTTTGCCATCTGTCTCTGCATCGCCGTAGGCTCTGGCGGAGCTTCGTGGCTGCTGCTGCAATTTGGTTTCAGATTCTATGCGTTCGGCGCCGGTGCGATCGGCCTCTTCGCTGTGATTGTTGCCTTCGGCGGGTCCACGGTGAAATCTACATGCCCATACTGCGGCTCCGCCATCGACTCGATTCTCAATCGCGAAGAGGGCCGCCAGGTGCAGTGCGGGAAATGCCACGAGTATTCCACCGTGAATGTGAGCATTCTTCGCGCTCTGGACCCGGCGACGAAATCCGAAACACCAACTTTCGAAAGCCCGGTGTACAGAAAAGCGGTGTGGCCGAATGCCTGCGTCGCCTGCGGCGAGCCTCCGGTGCGTTGCGACGACCTCTCAAAAACCTCAGTCGGAACGATTCCGGCCCTGATGGGGCACTTGCAGATCATTCGCGGCTCCGTCAGCGGCATTCCGTATTGCAACAAACACCGCGACAAACTGGCCTTGAAGGTCGGCAGCGATAAGAAAATGCTCTTGCAGTGGACTTCGCTAAGAATGATGCGCCGATACCTGGCAGCGAACCGGAATCGGCCGGTGTACTAGGAGGACGGCTGGATGAGGGGATGGCCGTCAAGGACTGCTTATTAGGTCGAATTCTCCCGATATACGTCTCTGAACACCAGCATCGCTCCCAACTTCTCTTCGGCCCCTTTTGGAAAACCGCAGCGGTCAGCGAATTTAGTTGTGTCTCTGTAAGTGCCAAACAGCCGATCCCAGAGCGGAATATCCGAGAAGTTGTAGCTGTGAACGTCATATTGATGATGGATCGAATGCAACTCTGGTGTTTGGATAAAGAACCTCAACCACCTCGGTGTCCGTACATTGGCGTGGTAGAAGTATTCGCCCGTCGCCGCTAGAAAGTTGTACCAAAACGCTCCCATCATGGAGCATCCCAACAGCGGATACAGGACCAGAGCACTGAGAATGGCGTCGCTGAATATTTCGATAGGATGTTTGTAGAACGAGGTAGCAATCTCGATCCGTGACGGCGAGTGATGTACCTGGTGGAATATGAGCCAGAAGCCCTTCTTGTGCCGCAGAACGTGCCACCAGTAAAAGAAAAATGTCCCGACGAACCATCCAACAAAGCCTTCCGCGACGGGCATATGCCATGCCGAAAGCTTGAATACCGAAACACCGAACAGGTGTATCCAAAGCCGTGCCGTTGCCAGAGTAATTCCGAGCTGCATGAAATTTACGAGCAACGCACGCCAGTACCAGCCCTTTGCTTTGGGTAGCTCACGCCCGGGAAATAGCCTCTCAAGAATGAGAAATATGATAGTCGCGACGACTACCAGCACGCTCGGAAGAGTCATATACCTCGTATCGCGACTGGACTAGTGCCCGCCGCCACCGCTGAGTTCGCGCACGATGTCGTTAACGAACGCCTTGGCATCGCCAAATAACATCAGCGTCTTGTCATCGTAATAAAGTGGGTTGTCGATGCCTGCGAAGCCGGGACTCATACCGCGCTTGATGACCATGACCGTACGGGCTTTGTCCACATCGAGAATCGGCATTCCGAAAATTGGGCTGGACGCGTCGGTGCGAGCAGCCGGGTTGGTCACGTCGTTGGCGCCGATGATGAGCGCGACGTCGGTTTGCGGGAAGTCGCCGTTGATGTCGTCCATTTCGATGAGGCGGTCGTAGGGAATATCGGCTTCGGCGAGGAGCACGTTCATGTGGCCGGGCATTCTTCCGGCGACGGGGTGGATGGCGAACTTCACTTCCACGCCCTTCTTGGTGAGCGCGTCGTACATTTCGCGGACTTTGTGCTGCGCTTGCGCGACGGCCATGCCGTAACCGGGAACGATCACAACTTTGTTGGCGGCGGAAAGAATACTAGCGGCCTCCTCGGCGGTGGCGCTGCGGGCGGTTTTTTGTTCGCCTGTGGCGGCGGCGGAGGCTTGCACCTGGCCGAAGGCTCCGAAGAGCACGTTCGAGAACGACCGGTTCATCGCCTTCGACATGATGACGGAAAGAACGAAGCCCGACGACCCATCCAGCGCGCCCGCGATGATCAGCAGTTTGTTATTGAGAACAAACCCCATGGCCGCGGCGGAAAGTCCCGCGTAAGAGTTCAAGAGCGAGATGACCGTGGGCATGTCCGCGCCGCCGATGGGGATGATCATCAGGACGCCGATGATGAGAGGGATGAACACCATCACCGGGAACAGATGCGTCGCTCCCGGATGTGCGACCAGATACCCTGCGCTGCCGACCGCGATCAACATGAACGCCAGGTTGACGATGTTCTGGCCTTTGTAGGTAATGGGCCGCTGCGGCAGAATCTCCTGCAATTTCCCGGCGGCCATCAAGCTGCCGGTGAAAGTTAGCGATCCCAGGATTACTTCCATGCTCAGAACCACCATCATGAACGGCGAGATATTGGGCGATTGCAGATAAAACTCAGCCGTGCCCACCAACGTTACGCACAATGCGCCGAAAGCGTGGCTCAACGCAGTCCGCTGCGGGACGGCCGTCATCTGCACCTTGCCCAGCGGGACGCCAATGATGCTGCCCAGCACGAGCGCGGCGACAATATATTTCCACTCGACGATGTCTTTATGCAGCAGCGTGCCGCAGATGGCGAGCAACATGCCAATCTCGCCAGCGAAAACGCCGCGACGCGCCGTGGCCGGGGAACTCATCCAGTGCAGCGAGAAAATGAACAGCACGCTGGCGATGAGGTAGACGGATTCGATGATGTACTGCGTTAGGATGTGCTCGGTCATGATGGGCTGCTATTTCGCTGGCCGGCTGCTCTTAAACATCTTGAGCATGCGATCCGTAATGATAAAGCCGCCGACGATGTTGACCGTGGCAGCGACGACTGCGATGGTGCCAAGAACGGTGGCGAATGTACTTTTGTGCTCGCCCGCCAAGACAATCGCTCCGACGACGGCGATAGCATCGAGAGCGTTGGTCAACGACATGAGCGGCGTATGTAGAAGCGGCGAGACGCGGCGGATGACCAGGAAGCCGACGAAACCCGCCAGCATGAAGATGTAGAGACTATCGATTAAGTTCGACGGCATTGTTCCTCCGCGCTTCGTGTGCCCGCGTTCTGCACGAGCCCAAAACAACAGCAGGTCCCCTTCGACAAGCTCAGGGCAGGCTCTCCACTTCGCAGTTGGTTCGCTTCGCGAAACAACTGCTTCGGTCGGGATGACA
>JAYTQD010000286.1:0-1450 GCA_043746935.1 Acidobacteriaceae bacterium
AGTGTGGACCATCAACACAGTTGTGCAGCGTCCGAAGGAGGCGCTGGCGGGAACAGTGATTGTGCTGGTCGGGGTGCCGTTGTATCTTTACTGGAAACGCACTACAAAAACTGCACAATAAGAATCAGCAGCGGAGTTTCCGATGTTTGAGCGCTACACAGAGAAAGCCCGCCGCGTCATATTCTTCGGTCGCTATGAGGCTAGCCAGTATGGGTCGCCTTATATAGAAACCGAGCATCTTTTGTTGGGCATCCTGCGAGAGGACAAATCGCTGGTCCAACAATGTCTGCCAGAGAGAGCCGGCGAAACAGTTCGCAAGAAAATAGAAGCGCTGACGCCGATGAGAGCGAAGGTGTCGACCAGCGTCGATCTTCCTCTGAGCGAACCCAACAAGCACGTGCTCGCCTATGCCGCTGAGGAGGCTGATCGGCTGGAGCACGAGCACATTGGCACCGAACATTTGCTGCTCGGACTCTTGCGGGAAGAAAAAGAAACGGCGGCGCGGATTCTGGGAGAACTCGGGGTCAATCTCGCGGGAACTCGAGAAAAGGTTGCCACTTGGAAGCGAGAGCCGAGTTCCGCGCCAATGCTAACGTCTCGGATGAAGGCTTTAATCGAAGAAGCGATCCACATTCACGGCGCAGGCCGCAATGCAGAACATGTTCGTTCCCTTGTAGCCCATTACCAACGTCGTCCGTGGCATTGGCGGCAGGAAGTCTGGCTTCCGCGCGATGTTGTAGAGCATCTTGAAACCGGGCAAATCTCGTTCGATCTTTCGCTGGCGGTCGACACGGCCAACTACAGGCTCATGAAAGGCGGATGGGCGAGCGATAACTGCGTCGTCTGCGGATGGAGATTGTTTGAATCCAGCACCCTGTCGCACGGCAGCGGATTCACCAATGGCCGCGACTGGCTCTGTCTCGAGTGTTGTGAAAAATTTTTTGTAGACTCAAAGCCAGGGCTGCCGCCCCATTCCGACATAACATAGCCGGGTGCCCCGTCCTTGTCGCGCACTCCAGCGACAGGGCGGGGATTTACTCCCGCTTGTAAACCTTCCCGTCCTTCATCACAAACTTCACATGCTCGAGCACGCTGATGTCGTCCAGCGGATTCCCCGACACCGCCACCACGTCGGCATATTTTCCGGCCTTCAACGATCCCAACACATCCGACTTCCCCAGCAAATCCGCCGCATTGCGCGTTGCCGACTGAATGGCCTGCATCGGCGTCATCCCATACCGCACCATAAAAGCAAACTGCTTTGGGGCCGCGTCATAAGGGCAAACACCTGCATCCGTCCCGAATGACATCTTCACTCCCGCCTTCACTGCTTTTCGGAAGTTCTGCCGCTGCGCCTCGCCCAGCGCCGCGTCGTGCTCCAGAAAATCCTTCGGAGTAGTTTTGTCGCTTTGGATACACTCGTCGTCGTAAATATCCATATCCAGATACG
>JAYTQD010000287.1:0-3984 GCA_043746935.1 Acidobacteriaceae bacterium
GCGTTCCGCAGCAAAAGCTTACCCTGACCCCGCGCAAAGTGGTAACTCACGGGCAGCCCCAACAGGAACTCCACCAACCCTCGGTCCAAAAATGGCGCGCGGCATTCCAGCGCGCTCATCATGCTGGTTCGGTCCACCTTCACCAAAATTTGTTCCGGCAAGTAGCTCGTCGCCGTGCTCTCCATCATCGAGAGCGGGTACGGCAACCGCGCATGCTCATCCCGCAGCGCCGCCATCTCTTGCAAACCACTCTCGGCTGCGGGCCATGCATTCTCCCGAAAGCGACTCTCCACGAAACGTTCCGGAATTGACGCCCGCAACAGCGCTTCATCATTGCTCGAAAGAAATCCTAAAAGTCCCGC
The DNA here is from genome assembly GCA_043746935.1 of Acidobacteriaceae bacterium. Classification (GTDB taxonomy): domain Bacteria; phylum Acidobacteriota; class Terriglobia; order Terriglobales; family Acidobacteriaceae; genus JANXUC01. Next base: position 363 of record JAYTQD010000287.1, read on the forward strand.
ACCCCGTCCTTCCCAAATTGACCGCGCCGCCTGCGCTAGGGAATTCACTCCAGGAATTGTCCGCACTCCATTCCACCCCTGATAACGGAAAAACTCTCGATACCCGCCCAAAAACTCATCACCACCATCGCCAGAGAGCATCACCGTGCAATTCCGCCGAGCCGCACGGCATACAGCGAATGTCGGCAGCATGGAGGCATCCGCGAAGGGTTCGTCGAAGTGCCTGACCAGGCCTTCCAGATTTTCCAGTAGTTCCGGTGTTGCAAATCGTATTTCCTCGTGCTCGGTGCCCAGCCGCTCTGCGATCCTTCGCGCATACGGTCCCTCGTTCAGATTCGAATCTTCAAACGTCCCGCAAAACGTACGAAAGTTCGTAGAGGGCATCAGCTCGCGCGTCGCATAAGCCACCGCCGTCGAATCGATTCCCCCCGAAAGAAACGCTCCCACCGGAACGTCGCTGCGCAATCGCAGGCGAACGGACGCCACCAGGCGTTTCCACAATTCCCTCTGCGCCTCTTCCATGGGCATCGGCGATTCCATAATCTGTTCGCCAAATCGTAATCGCCAATAACTCGTCGCCTCCACGCGATCTCCAGCCCGTAAAACAATTTGCTCGCCCGCGCGCAGCTTGCGAATGCCTTGCCAGTGCGTCCGCGGCGCTGGAATATATCGCAGCGCAAGAAACTGCGCCACCGCCCCGACATCCAGCCGCCGATCCACTCCCGGAAGCTCTTGCAGCGCCTTCATTTCCGAAGCAAAAGCAATCCCGCCGCTCTCCAACTCCGACCAATACAACGGCTTCTCTCCAAAACGGTCCCGCGCAAGAAAAATACTCTCGTTCCGAGTGTCCACAATCGCGAATGCGAACATCCCCTCAACATCCTCCAGCAGCGCCGGCCCTTTCTCCTCGTACAAGTGCACCAGAACCTCGGAGTCGCTCTGGCTTGCGAAGCGATGCCCGCGCGCCATCAGCCCTTGGCGTAGTTCAATGTAGTTATAGATTTCCCCATTGCACACAATCCATACCGTACCGTCTTCGTTCGACAGTGGCTGTGCCCCGCCTTCCAGATCGATGATCGATAGACGATTGTGCCCCACTTCACAGCGATCCTTCAGAAGCATGGAGCGCCGGTGACCGTCGGGCCCGCGGTGGCGCAAGGCGCGCCGCGCCGAGTCGAGCCATTCCACATCAGCCCCGCTCAACCGCGTGGCGGATCGAAAAATTCCATAAATCCCGCACATGGCTACGCCCACCACGCCATAGCGCGCCGGATCTTCGGCCTCGTACCTCGTCGATGATCCAACATTAGAATTTCGCCATCTCCTGGCCTGCCGACCGGTACCAGGCAACAAAGTTTTCCAGCCCTTCCGCCAGGGATGTGCGCGGTTGGTACCCCAACAGCCGCTGCGCTTTGCTGATATCCGCCCAGGTAATGGCCACGTCCCCGGGTTGCGGCGGCAGCGTGTTCCGCACCGCGCGCTTCCCGGTTGCCGCCTCCAATTGCTCAATCAACTCCGAAAGTTTGACCGGGTGCGAGTTCCCCAGATTCAAAATGTCAAACTGCGGATTCCCCGCTGGCTCGTATTCCATGGCGGCCAACACGCCCGCCGCAATGTCTTCCACATACGTGTAGTCGCGCCCCGTGGAGCCATCGCCGAATACCGGGATCGGCTGGCCCGCTTCCAGCAGCGCGGTGAACTTATGGATCGCCAGATCCGGTCGTTGCCGCGGCCCGAATACCGTGAAAAACCGCAGGCAAATCGCTGTCATGCCATATAAGTGCGCGTAGGTATAACACATCAATTCGCCCGCCAGTTTCGTGGCCGCGTACGGAGAAATGGGCCGCATCTGCGCCTCCGACTCTACGAACGGCACTTGCCCCGACTCTCCATATACCGAACTGGACGAGCCAAACACAAATTTCCGCACTTGGAACTTTCGCGCCGCCTCCAACAGGTTGACCGTCCCCGAAACATTCACGCGCTCGTACAGCGCCGGCTGCTCAATGGAGGGCCGAACCCCCGCGCGCGCGGCCAAGTGGATCACGCAGTCGGGCCTTGATCTCTCCATTGCCGCATTCAGCGCCACCGTATCGCAGATATCCGCCTCAATGAACTCGAACCCTCCGGCCTTCCCAATCTCCCGCAAATTCGAGCGTTTCCGCTCTTCTGCATAAAAACTGTCGAGATTATCCAGCACCGTCAGCCGCGCGCCCTTCCGCAGTAATGCCTCCGCCACATGCGAACCGATGAATCCCGCTCCACCCGTCAAAAGAACGCTTCGCATGACTTTCTCTTTCATCGCTTCCCTTGCCTCTGCTCCACCACTCTTTCGAACACTCCCGCCCAACTCTCCACCACCCGCTCCCAATCAAACTTTAGAGAAAGCTGCACCGCCGCCGCTGCCATCGTTTGGCGCAATTCCGGCTGCGTTAATAACCATTCCAGCCTTTGTGATAACTCGAATTCCGATCTTACCAAGAAGCCCGTTACGCCGTTCACCACATAATCCGGGCGATAGATCTCCATCGCTACGCAGGGCAGACCGCATGCCGCAGCTTGTCCCAGCACCTGCGGATGGCCTTCAATTACGCTGGGAAAAAGAAATACATCGGCTTTCCGCATTTCTTCCCCTAACTCGGATGGAGACAAATGCCCCAGGAACTCAACATTGCCGCAACCTAACCTTTGCGCCAGTAAACGGCACGGCGCTTCCTCCTCACCGCGCCCAGCCAGCCGGAATTGCACCTGCGGCCACTTCGACGCCTCTTCTATCACCAGGTGTGCCCGCTTGCGTGCCTGAAACGATCCCGCGTAAAGCACCGTAAGCTGCGCTCGCTCAAGCCGGCTTCCCTCCGGCAGCGGATAAAAAATCTCCCGCCCAATTCCACTGTGGATCGTCGCCGATTCCACGCCATATTGCTGTTGGATCGTCTCCGACACGTACTCAGAATTCCCCACGACGGTGTCGCCTTCGCGAATCGCCCGCGCCAGCACCTTCGAGGTTTCTCGTTCCTGGGTAGCCACGACATACGTGACTATGGCTGTGCGCAACCGCAGGTATCGGCGCAAGAAAAAAAACGCCGCATCCAATGGTCCTTCCCTCGGAAAAAAGTAAATGTCAGGACGAGTTCGAAGTAGATGCGCCAGTAGCCTCGCCGAATTCCCGCTTCCGCCATAAGCAAGAAGCTCCGTATTCGGACGCGCCGTTATCCTTGCGTCCGGCGCCGAAGAGTACAGCATTCGTACCCGGAATCGTTCCGGAGAAAGCCGCGCCACGACCTCTTTGACCGTCAGGTTCTGCGCATTCGTATTCGATGCATCCGCAAACGAGGGCGTAAAAATCGTGATCATGGTTTCTGCAACAATTCTTCCAGCCTCGCAGGCGTAATCGGATTCCACAAGCCTCGCCGAACCTCCGGAGTAATCTCGAAGCCCTCCAGCATCTCGGGGATTCGGAGAATCTCCTCCGGCGACTCCAGTCGCCGCGCCGCCCCATAGCTCACAAATTGCTTCTCATACCCCGCAACGGGAGTAGCAAACCAGCCGCAAAGAAAACACGGAATCCCCCGAATTGCACAATCCACCGACACGCCGGATTCCACGGTCACACCAAACCAGA